>CAYZHS010000014.1:0-16524 GCA_964478295.1 uncultured Proteiniphilum sp.
TATTTGCCGATGCCCAATTGTTTATCAAATCTTTTGTTCTGCCATCGCCAAAATCTACCGACTCGACAGAGGAGTTGAAATACTCTCTGTTTCTACTGATAAAATCATTTTTAATGGCAACGTTTTGATTAGTCCATATAGAGTTTGCAATTGACAATTTTGTTGATGGGTCTGTAGCCAGCAGGGCCTCCCTAAGCTTTTTATAATAACTATTTACCTCATCGCCATTAAAACCTTTTAACCTCAATGTCTGCTGCATAGCCTCTTTTGTTGCCCCTTCTGCACCGTTCATAGTCATTGCAAGTGCCATACTTAAACTTAATGGCGAAACCATAAAACTATTATCTTCGTCAGCCGCTTCTTCGTTGTAAACAGTTTCGAAAAACTTGAACGCAAAACTTTGATCTGCACTCACCATTTCTGTTTCTGATGAGCGTAAATCAATTTTTATTGGTTCGGGCAAATTGTTTACATCTATGTCGCCATGCTTATCTTCGCACGAAGCAGACATTAATAAAACTGTTGCCATGACAAATAATAATGATGAGATTCTGGATTTAAGTATCATAATAAATTCAATCAATTTAAATATTGTTGTAATCATAACAAATAGAAGATGCATAAGGGGACTCAAAAGCTGCACTTGAATTGTTAATTATAATTAACGAGCAGTCAATCATATAACTTCAATATGAAAATTGAACTCTTTAAAACACAATATTAAGTTAAGAGGTACAAAAACAGTTTTTACACAGAATTATTGATTAATTTTGCACTATGATACGATTGGAGTGAACAATAAGTTGTATCTATATTATTTTAAGTATTAAATATCCTAATAAACGGTTTGCAGAATGAGAAAATGGCGAATTGAAGATTCAGAAGAGCTTTACAACATCAATGGTTGGGGAAATGGCTATTTCTCCATAAATGAAAAGGGTCATGTACAGGTAACACCTTATAAACAGTTGGGTGGTAGTGTTGACTTGAGCGATTTGATGAGAGAATTATACCTTAAGGATGTATCGTCACCTGTTTTAATTCGTTTTCCTGAGATTCTGGATAATCGTATTGATAAAATATCACAAAGTTTTGCCAAGGCATCAAAAGAATACGACTATAAAGCTAAGAACCATATAGTTTACCCAATTAAGGTGAACCAGATGCGTCAGGTAGTTGAAGAGATTGTATCTAGTGGTAAAAAGTATAACCTGGGACTGGAAGCTGGGTCTAAACCTGAGCTGCATGCTGTGCTTGCTATAAATACCGATAGCGACTCATTTATAATCTGTAATGGCTATAAGGATGAGAGTTATATAGAATTGGCTCTGTTGTCGCAAAAGATGGGTAAGAAGGTTTTTATTGTAGTAGAAAAATTAAACGAGCTTGTACTTACAATTGAAATTGCTAAACGACTTAAAGTTAAGCCCAACATAGGTATTCGCGTAAAACTGGCTAGTTCGGGCAGCGGCAAATGGGAAGAATCGGGAGGTGATGGAAGCAAGTTTGGACTCAACTCGAGCGAACTGCTTGAGGCTCTTGAGATTCTTAAAAAACATAATATGACCGAAAGTTTCCAGTTGATACATTTTCATATTGGAAGTCAGATTACCAAGATTCGTCGCATAAAAACAGCATTGCGTGAAGCAGCTCAGTTTTATGTGCAACTACATAACATGGGCTTTAAAATTGAATTTGTAGATATTGGTGGTGGCTTGGGTGTTGACTACGACGGAACACGTTCTTCGTTTACAGAAAACAGTATCAATTATTCTATACAGGAGTATGTAAACGACTCTGTATTTACGTTTGTAGATGCTGCCAACAAAAACGACATTCCACATCCGAATATTATAACTGAGTCGGGACGAGCTCTTACAGCTCATCACTCAGTATTGGTTTTTGAGGTTCTGGAGACAACCACTCTGCCGGAATGGCCAGATGAATTAGATATACAAGAGGATGACCATGAACTTGTGAAAGAGTTGTATAAGATATGGGACTCGCTTACACAACCTCGAATGCTGGAGGCGTGGCACGATGCTCAACAAATTAGAGATGAATCGCTTGACCTTTTCAGCTTAGGAATGCTTGATTTAAAATCGAGAGCTCAGGTTGAACAGCTTTACTTTTCTATTGCACGTGAGATTAACAGCACAAGCACTCGTGCAAAACATGCGCCTGAGGAGCTGCGTCAGCTATCTAAGCTTCTGCCTGATAAGTATTTTTGCAACTTCTCGCTGTTTCAGTCGCTTCCCGACTCATGGTCGATTGACCAGGTATTTCCAATAATACCAATAAACCGTTTGGATGAAAGACCCGACAGAACAGCAACTATACAAGATATCACATGTGATTCGGATGGAAAGATATCAAATTTTGCCTCTCAGGATGGGTTCCACTCTTCTTACCTTCCAGTTCACACGTTAAAGAAAAATGAACCCTATTACATAGGTGTATTCCTTGTGGGTGCATATCAGGAAATACTTGGGGCCCTGCACAACCTGTTTGGTGATACCAACGTGGTGCATATTTCTACTACTGAGAGTGGGTATAATATCGATCAGATTATTGATGGTGAATCTGTTGCGGAAGTATTGGATTATGCTCAGTATAATTCGAAAAAGCTGGTAAGAACAGTAGAAACTTGGGTAATGAGTTCTGTTAAGCAAGGAAAGATATCAGTAGAGGAAGGCAAAGAGTTTCTTTCAAACTATCGCTCAGGTTTATATGGATACACCTATCTTGAGTAATTAGTTACAATCGTCCATACCACAATCTTCACTATAGAGTTCAAACTCTATAGTGCAGTGTTGTAGTCCAAGCATACGCATTGAGTGGCGTATTTCTGTTTTAATTTTATTCAAACGGGTCAGGCTAAAATCGTCCTTTAATATAACATGGATTGTGAGTACGTTAAACTCACCATCTACCGACCAAATATGCAAATCGTGCACTCCTTCTACATTATCAATAGAGAGGAGTGCACTTTTCACTTCATCCAGATCTATCTTTACCGGACTACCCTGAAGAATGATGCGAAGGCTCTCACGTATATTACGAAATACATTAAAGAATATGTAGAGTGTAATTGCTATTGAAAGAATAGGATCGATAACGGGCACATCAACAAAATACATTATGCCTGCTCCCAATAATACAGCAATCCAGCCAAGTACATCTTCCATCAAATGGAGCGAAACAACTCTTTCGTTTAAGGAACTCCCCTTTCGCAATCTTAATACAGCCAATCCATTGATGATAACACCTATTACTGCTAATATTATCATACCCTTAGCATCTGGTTGCTGAGGATTGAAGAGTCGCGGTACAGCATGTATCAAAATAATTATACTGCCAACCAGTAATATAAGCGAATTTATAATTGCCGCGAGCAGTGAAAAACGTTTATAACCATAAGTAAATATATTAGACCTTGGTTTTTTTGATAGTTTCTGAAAATACCACGATAGTCCAAGTGACATACTATCGCCCAAATCATGCACGGCATCAGAAAGTATAGCCACACTATTTGTAGCTATACCGCCAATTATCTCAATAATAGTAAAAGAGAGATTGAGAAAAAAGGCAGTTTTAATGTTTCTCACATCACTATTCTGGTTATGATGTATTCGCTTGTGCATTAATATATTTTTAGATTTTATTCACAGACAAAATTAGTGGAAAATATTTATAAAACAACAGATATAAATATATGTAGTGCAATAGCTGTTATATGGCTTAAAGATTTTTTTATGTACATTTGTTTTTAGAATAAATAAAATACTTTTATTAATACTTTATTTTATTAGATGAACTACTCACGATTATTAACAATATGCATGGTTGTACTTTTAATAACATCATGCAACAGTAAAAAAGAAGAGGTGATAATATTAAAGCAAATTGATTTTGAAGCCCCTCCGGTGGCAGAAGTGAAGCCCGACACCTTCACAAACTTTGGTAAACAACGAATAGACAATTATTTTTGGCTTAAGGATAAAAACAATAGTGAGGTTATAGAATACCTGAATGCTGAGAATGCTTATACCGAATCAGTAATGAGCTCTACAAAAGAACTTCAGGAAACAATCTACAACGAGATCTTGAGTAGAATTAAAGAGGACGACGAAAGTTATCCTTCATTCAGAAATGGTTATTGGTACTACAGCAGAACAGAGAAAGGTAAACAGTACCGCACTTATTGTCGCCGCAAAGGCTCTATGGACGCAGCAGAAGAGATTATCTTCGATGTAAACAAAATGGCAGAAGGTGTAAACGCTTTTATTTTTGGAGGCTACTCAGTTAGTCCCGACAACAGCAAAGCAGCATATTTCTTTAACGAAACTGGCTCTTATGCCGAGTTTGTTATGAAAATAAAGGATCTCAAAAGTGGTGAAGAAATTGGTTATACTGTAATAGGAGCATCGTCGGCAACATGGGCAAATGACAACCATACAATCTTTTACTCACTCATCGACAAGACGCTGCGTCCATATCAGATTCATCGCAGAGCTCTTGATGAGTCTGAAAGCACACTTGTTTTTGAAGAGAAGGATCCTAAGTTCAGAACCTATGTATCGGGCAGTAAAACAAGAGAATATATTTTTATAGGTAGTGCAAGTTCCACAACTTCGGAAGAGCAATTTATTTCTGCCGACAGGCCTATGGATAGCTTCAAGATGTTCAGACCGCGTGTACAGGATATTGAATATTTTGTTTATGCGCATAAGGATAAGTTTTTTGTAAGATATAAGGATAAAGAGAACCTGAATGGTAAAATATATGAGGCTCCTCTTAAAGGTTATGAAGATATGTCGACCTGGAAAGAGGTTGTTCCTCACAGTGAGAGTGTAAGGATTGAGGGAATAGATATTCTTAAGGACTATATTCTTTTAGAATTACGAAGAAACGGTCTTAGCGAGATTGTGGCTAAACCAATTCTTGAGGGTAAGGATATAAGTATTAACTTCCCGGAACCTGTTTATAGTGCTACTCTTAGCGGTAACCCGGAATATGAAGCCAGTACATTCAGATATACTTACACATCGCTTAACAGGCCTACAACACTTTATGAGTACAACATTGCAAATGGAGCAACAGAAAAGCTGAAGGAGCAAGAGGTGCCATCGGGATTTAATCCTGACGACTATATAGTTGAACGACTATGGGCAACTGCTAAAGACGGTGTTAAGGTGCCAATGGCAATTGTTTATAAAAAAGGGTTGAAAAAAGATGGTACAAACCCTGCATTAATATACTCATATGGAAGTTACGGTATGAGTTCAGATGTCTATTTCAGTGCAAGCATCTACAGTTTGATTGATAGAGGATTTGTATATGCAATAGCTCAAATAAGGGGTGGCAGCGATCTTGGAGAACAGTGGTATGAAGATGGGAAACTTCTGAATAAAAAGAATAGTTTCACAGATTTTATTGCATGCAGTGAAAAATTAATTAATGATGGTTACACTTCTTCAAACAAACTTGCTGCCATGGGTGGAAGTGCTGGTGGTCTTTTAATGGGTGCAGTGGTAAACAGCAGACCCGACCTCTACCAGACAATAGTTTCTCAAGTGCCATTTGTTGATGTTATAAACACTATGCTAGACGAAACTCTGCCTCTTACAACGGGTGAATATGAGGAGTGGGGAAATCCAAATGTAGAGGAATATTATAATTACATACTATCATACTCACCTTATGATAATATTACTGCACAGGAGTATCCTAATATGCTGGTTACAGGAGGCATAAACGACTCGCAAGTTCTTTTTCATGAGCCTGCAAAATATGTTGCCAAGTTGCGTTCGTTAAAGAAAGACGATAACATTTTGCTTTTAAAGATGAATATGGATTCTGGTCACGGTGGCGCAACAGGCAGATATGAGGGAATAAAAGATACGGCATTTGATTTTGCATTTATATTAAATCGTGTGGGTATAGAAAAATAACAGAAAAGACACAAAAAGTTAAAACATGCAATAATGAAAAAATTAGAACTCCATTGGAGGATTCTTATTGGCATGGGTGCCGGAATAATATTCGGTTTCCTGATGAGCTCTATTAGTTGGGGAAAAGATTTTGTTTTAGATTGGATAGCACCATTTGGTGCTATCTTTATTAGATTATTAAGATTAATTGCAATTCCGCTAATTTTGGTTTCGCTGGTCAAAGGTATTTCCGATCTGAAGGATATATCAACCTTTAAGAATATTGGTATTCGCACTATATCTGTTTTTATTTTCACCACATGTATTTCTATTGTTGTGGGACTTACCCTTGTAAACACAATAAAACCCGGGGCAGGTTTACCACCTGAAACAATAGAAGAATTGACTGAAAACTATGCGAGTGAGAGTGGCATTACATCGAGTATAGATATTGCTGAGCATCAGGAAGAGAGGGGTCCTCTTGAATTTTTAGTTGATATGGTTCCCGATAACATATTTAATGCTATGAGCAATAATAGCCTGATGCTTCAGGTAATATTTTTCTCAATTTTGTTTGGCATCAGTATGCTTTTAATTGATAATAAGAAAGCAAAGCCTCTATCGAAGTTATTTGATTCATTAAATGATGTAATCCTGAAAATGGTAAATATCATTATGTTAATTGCTCCAATTGCTGTATTTGCTCTGCTTTCGCAAATTATTGTCAGTTCTGAAAATGTGCAAATATTACAAAAACTTCTGAACTATGGGTTCACTGTTTTGCTTGGTCTAACTATCATGATATTTGTATACATGGTAATACTATTCGTTTTTACAGGAAGAAAGCCAGGTTGGTTTTTAAGAGGTATTGCTCCTGCTCAGTTACTTGCATTTTCAACCAGTTCGAGTGCTGCAACTTTACCTGTAACAATTGAAAGGGCAACAAAACATCTTGGGGTGGACAATGAGGTAGCCAGTTTTGTGCTTCCTGTTGGTGCAACAATCAATATGGATGGGACTAGCGTTTATCAGGCAATAGCGGCAGTTTTTATAGCTCAGGCACTGCATATACCTCTGGATTTCTCAGACCAGTTGACTATCGTTTTAACTGCACTGCTGGCCTCAATAGGTTCGGCTGCAGTTCCAGGAGCTGGAATGATTATGCTGGTAATTGTATTGGAATCGATAGGTATTCCGGCCGACAAGATGGCAATTGGTCTTGCTTTGATTTTTGCAATTGACCGACCTCTTGATATGTGCAGAACGGTTGTGAACATTTCGGGCGACTCAATGGTTTCTGTATTAATAGCTAGTTCGATGGGAAAGATGCATGATACGGATAAAAAGAATATATGATCCAATTGATGGGAATGATGGCTATAGGATTCTTGTGGATAGACTATGGCCACGCGGCGTTTCTAAAGAAAGTGCTAAACTGGACTTATGGATGAGAGATATTGCACCATCTGATGAGTTGAGAAAATGGTTCCATCACGATTCATTAAAATGGGACGAGTTTCAAGTAGAGTACAAGAAGGAACTGATATTGAACAAAGAGCTTCTTTTTAAATTAAAAAGTATTGAGAGAGAATACAATTGTATTACACTGCTTTATTCTGCTAAAGACAGGGAGCATAACCAGGCTAATGTAATTGCTGAAATATTAGATTCAATCTAATTCTAATAAAGTGCGTATAATTTCAGAATTAAAAGATACCATGAAGCTATAATGGTAAACTAAAAGATGTTATTACTGTTATAATCAACAATATTAATAATCAGAATGGTTATTTCTCTTGCTTTTTTATATAGTTGATTAATTTAATGAACATAAAAAAAAACATTATCTTCTTTTTTACTTGTTTTGCAGTTTTTAGTTCTTCTGCACAAGAGATTAATAATATCAAAACTGATACTACAATTTACCTGAATGAGGTGGTTGTTAATGCATATCAGGTAAACACACTGCAGCACCAGATTCCTGGAGCAATCTCAGTATTGTCAGCTGATGAGGTTCAAACAACAGACGGAAATAATTTTTCACATACACTACATAAAATACCTGGAGTTTTTATGCATAGTGGCACCTATGCTACTAGCAGAATTGTGATTAGAGGTGTTGGAAGCCGCACTCCCTACAATACAAACAGAATAAAGTCATATCTTAATGATATCCCTATTACATCATCTGATGGTATTTCAACTCCCGAAGATATAGATGTAGTGGGAATTGAGAGAATCGAGGTGATAAAAGGGCCATCATCAGCACTTTACGGCTCAGGATTGGGTGGAAATATTAATATTTACACACCTAATAGAATGAGTAACGGTGGTGAAGCTCTTCTTCAATATGGCAGTTTTAATACTTTTAAATCTGCAGCATCAGGAAATTACATTAATGATGAACTTAACCTATGGGGTAGTATTTCACATCTAAATTCTGACGGTTATCGCGAAAACAGTAGATTTAAACGAACTTCTTTACTTTCTTCCGGAAGCTGGCAAAAGGATAGTTATTCGCTTGAGTATACACTTATGCTGATTGATTTGAATGCACAAATACCTAGTTCAATTGGAAAAACATTATACGAAACAAACCCCGAAGCAGCTGCTGCAAACTGGAAAGAGGTTGAGGGTTATAAAGAGTATAAAAGGGCAATTGCAGGGGTCACACTTACAAATAGATTAACGGGGAACTGGAATAACAGGTTTACACTGTTTGGCAGATGGGCCGATAGTTATGAGAGGAGACCATTCAATAACTTAGACGACGGTACTTCGGGAGGGGGATTGCGTAACAGATTGTCTTTCCACTCATCTAACTGGGATGCTTTAGTGGGTTTTGAATGGATGAATGATACTTACAGATGGCAAATGGACTTAAACGAAAACCTTTTAAATAAAAACAGGGAAACAAGAAACCAGTACTCTCTTTTTGGGTTGGCATACTGGCGACCAACTCCTATGTGGAATATTTCGTTAGGTGGTGCTGTTAACAGTGTTAAATATAAGCTAACTGATCGATTCTCTGAAAATGGTGATCAGAGCGGGCAGCGTAATTTCCCTTATATATTTTCACCCAGAGTTGGGGTAAATTATGCCCCATCTCGTTATTTTGCCTTATATGGTTCAGTAGGTCATGGTTTTTCAATGCCTTCGCCCGAAGAGACTCTGCTTCCAGAAGGTGATATAAACAAGAATTTAAAACCAGAGCAGGGCATACAGTATGAAATAGGCACTAGAATTAACCTCTTCAAGAATGCTACACAGTTTGAAATGTCTGTTTATCGAATTGACCTTACTAATCTTTTGGTAACAAAACGACTTACTGAAGATATTTTTACTGGTATTAATGCAGGTAGAACTAATCATTGGGGAGTGGAATTTTTGCTTAAACAGAACATATTTAATCTTCCTTCTTTTCCGGGTAGTTTGAGTGTAAATGCCAACTACACATTATCGCATAATCAGTTTATTGAGTTTACGGATAATGAGCAGATATTTGATGGAAACCAACTGCCTGGTATACCAAGTAATGTTGCGCAAACTTATATTATGTGGCAACCATCAAGTCGTTTTAATATAGATACTCAAATTCAGTTTGTAGGAGATCAGTTTATTGATGATGCAAATAAAATCATCAATGATAGTTATCTGTTACTGAATTTTAAAGCTTCTTATCGCATTCCAGATACACAATTTGGCTCTTTTGAATTATTTGCCGGAGTAAATAATTTGTCTGATACTCACTATTCGCCCATGCTTACAGTAAACGCAGTTGCATTTGGAAATGCCGAACCAAGATATTATTACCCTGGATTACCAAGACATTTTTATGGTGGAATAAGATATAAATTAGGCTCAATGTAATAATTATTATTAATATTTAAACGGATATTGTATCAATCATTTTATTTAGATTGAGACTTCGTGCTGAAGCATCAAATATTTTTCTGTATTCACCCTTTAAACTATAAAGAGTTTCGTGAGAACCAGTCTCAACCAGTTCTCCCTCTTTTAATACATGAATGAGGTCGGCATCTACTATCTGTGAAAGAGAGTGAGAAATAATTACTACGGTACGATTTTCTTTAATAGCATCGAGACTCAGTTTAATGTGCTCAGTTGCTATTGCATCGAGACTTGCTGTGGGCTCGTCAAGAAATATTATGGGTGGATCTTTAAGAAACAGTCGTGCAATTGCAATTCGCTGTTGCTGGCCCCCACTTAGGTTTGAAGCATCAGTTTCATACTCTTCGGGTAGCAATAAAACTTGATCGTGAAGAAATGCTTTTCTGGAAGCTTCAATAACCTCTTCTTTTGAAGCATCAATTTTTCCATAACGGATATTGTCGAAAATAGTTCCCTTAAAAATATGATTCTTTTGTAGAACTAAACCTATATTATTTCGCAATGAGCTATTCTCGTAATCCTCAAGGTCTATGCCATCAAGTGAAATTACTCCATTGTCTGGTTTGTAAAATTTAGTTAGTAAATTGATTAGTGTGCTTTTACCTGCACCACTTAACCCCACAATAGCCGTGGTTTTACAGTTCTGTATTTCTAAATTTATATTACTTAGTGCCTTTTTTCCATTTGGGTAGGTAAAATTGAGATTGGATATTTTGAAATCCCCTTCAATATTTTCGGCTTTTAAGTAACCCCCCACCTCTATGGCATCTTCGTTGTCTAACACCTCAAAGAAACCATCTGCATAAATAAGTGCATCATTAATCTGGTCGTATATTCGGTGCAACTGACCAATTGGTGCGGACACATTTCTAAAAAGCATTATATGCATCATTATTGCACCTATTCC
This sequence comes from uncultured Proteiniphilum sp., assembly GCA_964478295.1. Classification (GTDB taxonomy): domain Bacteria; phylum Bacteroidota; class Bacteroidia; order Bacteroidales; family Dysgonomonadaceae; genus Proteiniphilum. Next base: position 10,753 of record CAYZHS010000014.1, read on the forward strand.
CATTTGTCCATTTAGCACAAGAAACACAGTTAGAATTATAATTAGCACAACACCTATCTGCTGTATAAAACTCTTAAGACTTTCATAAACATAGCTGGTTTTACGGGTTTGCAGTTGATTACTAAGCATATCCATCTGAACCTCATACTGCTTTTCACCCTCAATCTTCTCCCTTACAAAACTTTTTATTACTGTTATTGAATCGATAATATTAATTAGTCCGTGATTCTTTTTCTCACGCTGGTCTCTTAACTCCGTGCGCCAACCCTTTAATCGTCTGGCCTGCTGCTGGCTTACAAAAAAATATGAAGGTACAATAACAGTTGCCAGTAATCCTACATACATATTGGTATTAAACATTACTACCAATGCAATTATAGCAGTAGAAAACAGAGGCAGTATATCTAAGAAGAAATTTTGCACTAAACGAATTAGACTTTCCACTCCCCTATTTATGCGTGTTTGAAGCAAACCTGTCTGATTTTGAGGTTCTGCATAAAAAGACATTTTGTATTGCAATAATCTATCAACTGCCTCCTGTGATAAGTCGCTCCCCACCCTTATACGTATCTTTTCTCCAAAATATTTTTGTCCGAACTGAATACCAATATTTAAAAGCTCATTGGCTAGCATTATTAAAGTTATGATTAACAGCAACTGCATACCATTCTCAAACGGATTGGGCTGTTTTAATAATTCTTCTACTCTGGTTACGGTTTCATTTACCAATATAGGATTTACCTGAGCGGCAAATGATCCCACCAGAGTAAGAAAAAGTGTTCCGGCAATCATTCCTTTGTAGGGTTTTACATAAGGAATAAGATTTATGAAAAGCACTTTAAATGATTGATTATATGATTCTTTGTTTCTCATTGTGGTTTGGACTTAATTAATACTAAAGAGTTTAATTAATGTTTTGATAGGTTTGCCAGGTTTAATATATCATTGATTATGCAATAAAACAAAATCAAACCTTTATTTAGAAGAAGTAAGAGCACACTATAATGGAAGATTGATTTTGCAATCTAACAACATCATATTTATTCAAAATATAAGTTTTAACATCGTATAATAAATAAATTACTAACTTTGGAGTCTATTTTATTTCATTTTCACACAAACATGGAACTAAAACTAAAGAATAATGTATTAACAACTTTATCTGAGTTGCTTGAGCATAATAGACAAAATATTATTGATGCAAACAAGATTGACATGGAGTCATTTCCAGAGATGGATGATTCTATGAAAGATCGACTGAAAGTTGATGATAATAAAATAATTGGCATGATTAAATCTCTTCAGGAGGTTGCCCAACAATCAGATCCTGAAGGAAAAGAGCTATATAATCATGTGAGAGAAGATGGACTGCAAATTATAAATAAAACTGTACCTTTTGGCACCATTCTTATAATTTATGAATCTCGCCCCGATGTGACTATAGAAGCGGCGGCAACTGCATTTAAAGCAGGTAATAGAATTTTACTTAAAGGTGGTAAAGAGTCGCTGCATACAAACACTTTACTTACAAACTTGTGGCAGGAAGCACTGACATTATGTGGGGTGAACAAATCATTTGTGGAGTATCTGAATATTTCACACTCTGAAACTCAACAATTGATTAAAGATAACAACAGAGGCATCGATCTTATTATTCCCAGAGGTGGAGAGGGACTTATTAATTTTGTACTTCAAAACTCTTCAGTTCCGGTTATAGTAAGCGGAAGAGGAAATAATTTTCTTTATATTGATGAAGATGTTGATTTTGATTTAGCCATAAAGTTGGTTGTTAACGGCAAGAAACGTATAAGTGTTTGCAACGCCATCGATAAGGTACTTATAAATAAGCATTTGGTTAATCTTAAAGATAAAACTGAGGGCCTGGTTGCTGCATTGAAAGAAAACAGAATTGAAGTTTGGGGAAACCACGAAATAGTGGATATTTGTAGTGATATAAATTTAGAAAATGATGATAACACACTATGTGAGGAGTATCTTGCTCCAAAACTTTACATTGCTTTTGTTGATGAAATAGATGCTGCCATTGATATGATAAACAAATATTCCGGTGGTCATACTGCTGTGATAGCAACAAATGATTCAAGAAAAGCTGAAAAGTTTATGGAAGAGGTTGATTGTGCTGCCGTATACCATAATGCATCGTCGCGATTTACAGACGGAGGACAATTTGGTGTTGGTGCAGAGATTGCAATCAGTACTCAAAAATTACACTTCCGAGGTCCACTGGGAGCGCAGGAGCTTGTTACTAACAAATGGTTTGTGTTTGGTAAAGGGCATATCCGTGAGTGATGTTCAATGATATACTTTAAATTATTTTCTGCTTTATAATAATACTGCAATAATCAAAATAGGTAAATAATCTAATGAAGAAAAAACTAATAATTAAAATAGGAACCTCCACACTAACTGCGGGTACTAACAGAATTTCATTTGCTGTTATTGAAAGCTTGGCAAGACAAATAGTGGAATTGAAAAAAGATTATGATGTTGTAATAGTCTCTTCCGGTGCTATTGCTACAGCACGTCAATTTGTAGAAATAAACGGGTCTAATAAGAGAGTCGACTCAAAACAGGCGTTGGCTGCAATAGGACAAACTAAACTCATGGAGTTTTATGATCTTATATTTGGCACATTTGGATTAAATATTGCACAAATACTTCTTACTTATCGCGACTTTGAAAATAGTGTTGCAATTGAAAACACACGCAACACAATCAACCGACTTTGGGAACTGAATTATATACCTGTGGTTAATGAGAACGACACTGTTTCATTTGAAGAAATTGTATTGGGAGATAATGATAAGTTGTCGGCATTGGTAGCGACTATCTTAAAGGTTGATTTACTGGTTCTGGTTTCTGACATAAATGGAATTTTTAATAAAAACCCTCATATTCATAGCGATGCTGTTCTTATAAAGGAGGTTGAGGATCTCAACACTATTCATAGCTTCGTAGAAGAAAGAGAATCATTATTAGGTACTGGAGGTATGACTTCTAAAATACATGCCGCTGAGCTATGTCTTAAAAACGATGTTGAGATGTGGATAGTAAACGGTCAGCTTCAAAATTATCTTCTAAATGCTCTTAAAGGTGAACTTGAATTTACAAGGTTTAAGAAAAGGAAAGGATTAAATTAGTTATGAGACATGGTTTTATAGGTTTTGGCAATCTGGCTAAAGCAGTTTATCTGGGACTAAAAGAGGAGAAGGACATAAATTTTTATTATTTCGCCAGATCAAAGAAAGATGTGGATATAAAATATTGCGCTTCTCTTGATTTACTAGTTTCTAATGCTGATGTATTATGGTTGACAGTTAAACCTCAAGACCTATCAGCAATACTTCAAGATCTTAAAAAGATAAATTTAACCGGGAAAACTATAATATCTCCAGTTGCTGGCAGAAGTATTAATTTCATTGAAAACTACTTGGGAGTTAATCAATTGATAATACGAATAATGCCAAATCTTGCAATGGCTTACAAAGCATCTGTTACAGCATTTTGCTCCAATCACCCCGAAAATGAGAATGGAGAAATAATCTTTAACTTATTGGGTAAATTGGGTAAAGCAGTAAAACTTGAAGAGAGTGGGTTCGACCTATTCACCTCTGTTTTTGGTAGTGGTCCGGCCTTTATACTTGCATTCATTCAGATATTTAAAGATAAAATGAGAGAGTTTAATTTGCCAGGAACACTCCCCGATGAGTTACTTCTGGAACTCACCAGGGGTACCACTCTCTATTTTATGCAAAACCAGAAAGATTATAGTATTGAAGAACTAATTAATAATATAACCAGTAAGGGTGGAACCACACAAGCGGGACTAGACTATTTTCGCAGTCACGAAATCGGGAAACATTTTGAAGAAGTTCTTAATGCCGCCAAAAACAGATCTGAAGAGCTTAGCAAGAATAGTTGCTAAGCTGTAATTTTAGGACTGAGCTTTCTCTTCTTTTGCTTTATATGCTATTGCGTAATACCTTATCTGCTTAATTACAGATAATAATCCGTTTGAGCGGGTTGGCGATAGGTGATCGGTTAAACCAATCTCCTTCATAAACCTCAGGTTTGTATCAATAATCTCGTAAGGGGTGCGTCCACTGAAAACTCTTAAAACTAAAGCTAATAGTCCTTTTACAATTATCGCATCACTTTCTGCCTGAAAATATAGTCTGCCATCTTTGTACTCTGTTTGTAACCAAACACGACTCTGGCATCCTTGTATTATGTTTTCGGGAGTTTTATATTTATCATCTAATGGTGATAATGAGTTTCCCTGTTCAATAATGAGTGAATATTTATCCATCCAATCATCATAAATACTAAACTCATCAATTATCTCTTGTTGTATTTCTTCTATTGTTTGCATCATTTATTGTTTCTCTAAAAAAATAGTACTCTCTGTTTACAGCAATCTTAATTATAAATTCTCGTTGTAAATTACTTCTAAAACGGTTTGTCCTGCAGCTTTGAGAGTATTTTTGTCAATGTTTCGCATATCATCTTTCTGAGTATGCCAATAAGGGACAAACCCTGTTTTTGTATCTGTTTTTAAGTTGATAATATTAACACTTGGTGCTCTATGTTTTTGATTTACCGGTACATGATCGTCAGTAATATATCCACCTCTGTTGGGAACAAAATAATTACCATATCCAAGTTTTAAAGCAGTACTCCATATTTTATCTACCACATTTGAGGCATATTGCAAAGAGTAGCCCTCTTTCATAAAAGTTGCATTAGCACCACCAACCATATCTAATAGAATGCCAAAATCTGCTTTATAATTTTCTGTATGAGGATTTTCTGACCAATATTGCGATCCTACGCACCACCAATCGCCTTGCACCCATTCTGTAGCAAAAGATGGTTGTCCCCAATCCTCTAAATCAAAAAAGATAATATCTATACCCAGTTCAACCGGGTTTAAGTCTATAAGACGAGCCAATTCAAGTAATACCCCTACCCCGCTTGCTCCATCATCTGCACCATCAACAGGCAAAATACGAGTTGCAGTATCAGTTTCTTCATCTGAAAATGGTCTGGAATCCCAGTGTGCAAAAAGTAATATTCTCTTTTTTGCATCAGGATTATATATACCTATTATGTTTCTTATTTCAATATTCTGACCATCATAATGTGTAACATTAGCTTTTTGCTCTATTACACTAGCCCCATACTCTTTGAGCTTCGCAACCAGATAGTCGCCGCACTCTGAATGAGCTTGTGTACCTGGCACACGTGGTCCGAATTTAACCTGACTCTCTACAAAAGAATACGCACTGTCTGCATTAAAATCAGGCGATTTTTTCAAATACGCTTCAGTTGAAACTACCTGCTTCTTTGATTGACAAGAGTTGCATGACAAAGTAAAAAATAGTCCCGTAAAAACTAAAACGATAAGCGAAAACAATCTCAACTGTTTCATTATTTCTAAATTATCTACTTGTGTTTCTGAAACGAATAATCTGATATACCAATATTCCTGTAAGTCTCCTTCAAAGCATCTTCATCATCTGAGATTACCAGAAGTTTATCACCTGCATGAAGCTCTGTTTGCCCTGTTGGAACAAAATACAGATCAGCTCTCTTAACCATAACAACCAAAGTTTTGTCTGGAAGAGGCATCTCTATAAGGTTTTTACCATAATTGAGAGTATCTTCCGAAATATGTATCTCAGTCATTGCCGATTTTATCTCTTCTGCAAATTCAACGTCAAAATCTTCAAATTCTTTATAAGTGGGTGG
>CAYZHS010000015.1:0-15753 GCA_964478295.1 uncultured Proteiniphilum sp.
ATTTTACTCTCGGTGATAAGAATAATACGAAACCCTTTGAAGATAAGATTGATTCATTAATTAGTGAACTCGATAATTATCTGAAGAAATAGAGTTTTCTCAATAATTATTTGAGAAAATATATGCGCACCTTATACTTACATTCCTAAAAAGAGGATATGTTTGTTTATAGGTGCTTTTTTTTAATTTATAAATGTAACAAAATTAGGAAACATCTTTGATTTAGCTGAAAAAGTTTTGGTAATCTTGGATGTGTGTGATAATCAATTAATAATAAGAAATATGAATATAGTTATAGGGATTATTGGTCTTATTATCGGAGCTTTTGCAGCCTGGTATATGACTGGTAAAGCGGCCAATTCCCGAGCTCATAAAATATTGAGCGATGCGGAAAAAGACGCTGAAGTTATAAAGAAAAAGATTTTACTTGAAGCCAAAGAAGAGACGCTTTCGTTAAAGAACGAAGCAGAAAAGCAGATCAATTCTCGCACTGCAAAGATTCAGTCGACAGAGAATAGACTTAAGCAGAGAGAGATAAATCTTAATCAAAGACAAGAGGAACTGAATAAAAAGAACAATGAAGTTGAGGAAGCTAAAACTAATTTAGCTAATCAGCAGGAGTTTCTTGATAAAAAGAATGCTGAGTTGGAGCGTTTGCACAGACAGTCTGTAGAGAAGCTTGAAACTATTTCAGGTCTTTCTGCTGAGGAAGCTAAGGATAGACTTGTTGAGTCTTTAAAAGAGGAGGCTAAAAGCGATGCGCAGTCGTACATCAGTGAAATAATGGATGAAGCAAAAATGACTGCCAATAAGGAGGCTAAGCGTATTGTTATTCAGTCTATACAGAGAGTTGCAACAGAAACCTCAATTGAAAATGCAATAACTGTTTTCCACATCGATTCAGATGAGATAAAAGGTAGAATTATTGGACGTGAGGGTCGCAATATTCGAGCTCTTGAAGCAGCAACAGGAGTTGAGATTGTTGTTGATGATACCCCCGAAGCAATTGTAATATCAGGATTTGATCCGGTTAGGAGAGAAATTGCACGTTTGTCGCTGCATCAGCTTGTTGCAGATGGTCGTATTCACCCTGCACGCATCGAAGAGGTTGTGTCTAAAGTGAAGAAGCAGATTGAAGACGAAATTGTTGAAACAGGAAAACGTACAGTGATAGATTTGGGTATTCATGGATTGCACCCTGAGTTAATACGTATTGTAGGTAAAATGAAGTATCGTTCTTCATATGGGCAGAACTTGCTGCAGCACTCGCGTGAAACTGCCAATCTTTGTGCTATAATGGCAACTGAGCTTGGACTTAATCCTAAGAAAGCCAAGCGAGCCGGTTTATTGCATGATATTGGTAAGGTGCCCGACGATGAGCCGGAACTTCCACACGCAATTCTTGGAATGAAACTTGCTGAGAAATATAAAGAAAAACCTGATATTTGTAATGCTATTGGAGCCCATCATGATGAGGTTGAGATGACAACTCTGCTTGCGCCTATTGTGCAAGTGTGTGATGCTATCTCAGGAGCTCGTCCCGGTGCTCGAAGAGAGATTGTAGAGGCTTATATTAAACGCTTAAATGATCTTGAAAATCTAGCCCTGTCTTACCCCGGTGTAGTTAAGACTTACGCTATACAAGCTGGTCGTGAACTCAGGGTAATAGTTGGAGCAGATAAGATTGACGATCAGGATACAGAAAAACTATCTGATGAGATAGCACGTAAGATACAGACAGAAATGACCTATCCCGGACAGGTTAAGATTACTGTTATACGTGAAACAAGGGCTGTAAGTTACGCTAAATAGTCAATAATTTATAGATCATATATAAAAGTAAAAGGAGATCTCAGAGCTCCTTTTACTTTTATACCACCTTATTTATACCACTTATTGTAATGTTTTGTTCTTTTCTACCAACAGTTCTTCGTTGGTACCAATTACAGTCTTCAACTCTTTTTGTAATCTTTTAATCTCAAATTCCTGATTATGTATTGTTGTTAACAGTGCGTTCAGTTCTTCATTGTCAACTGTGTCGGGGTATTGATCCTTTACGCGATCGATGAAGTCGCTTAGCACATTCATATAGTTGTTAAATGCTTCGTAGGGCGACATGTATGGACTGAAGTTGCTTTTTCCGGTGCCGAAGTGTTTGGTTGACATATAATAGAAATGATCGCTCGATTGAAGATATAGCCAATCTTGTTTAAGTCGCCTGTCTGTACATAGCCTTACACGTTCTCCAATTTCATAAAGAGATTTTAATGCGCTCTGTTGTAGTTTGTTCCCAAGCCATGCACTAACATCGCGTTCTTCGTCTGACCATGAAATGTTGCCAGGAACTACCAATTGACCTATTGGCTTTTGAGTAGCAAATACTTCACTAGGTGTAGAAAATCCTATTTCTTTCTCAAAGGCAAAGCGTGGCAGAGCTTTCATAAATTCAAAAATGCCGGTATGCGATGGTTGCATATTACCTAATACCTCGTAATTCATGAATAGGTTAAACACCTTTTCTTCCGGAGGTGTTTCGGCAATCCACTTAATAAACTTTTCAGCTGTTAGTGGATATTCATTCCAGCTGTAGTTCGAAAATCTAAATGCAATATCGTCGCTATAGCGACTGTTTTTGAGTAATAGCTTCATGTTGGGTTGAGAAGATGCCTTATATACGTAATTTGGACTCTTCCAGCCAAGTATATGTTTTGCTCCTTCTGTAATCATTTTGCTATATCCCATATCATATGCCATATCAGCTATTTCATCTGAGTAAATCAACTCGGTGTTTCGAAGTACTGTAGGCTTTTGATCAAAAAGCATATTTATTCTTTCGGAGTGATGTTTTACCTGCTGACGAAACTCTGTAGGGTCGAATAAGCTAGACAGTGAGTGTGCGTAAGTTTCGGTAAGAAATTCCACATTACCGGTTTTACTCAACTCTCTAAAGCCCTCAATAACTTCAGGTGCATATATCTCCATCTGCTCAAGGGCTACACCCGAAATAGAAAAAGAAACTTTAAATTTACCTTTGTTCTGGTTCACCAAATCCAGTAGCATTCGGTTTGCAGGTATATAAGATCTTGCGGCTATCTGCTGCATTATATCCTCGTTAGAGTAATCATCATAGTAGTAATGATCTCTTCCAATATTAAAAAAACGGTATCTTTTTAATCTGAAAGGTTGGTGGATTTGGAAATAAAAACAAATTGTCTTCATATTTATTATATGGTTATGTTATACAAATAAGTGGTTATTAAACAAGGCTGTCGTAAATATTACGAACTTTCAAACCTGCATCTTCCCATTTAATATTATCAACTTCAATTTTGCCCTCTACCTTCAAATGCTCAGCCATTGCAGGATAGGTGCAAATAGAGTATATAGCGTCGGCCATAGCGTCAACATCCCAATAGTCGGTTTTAATAACGTTGTTGAGAATCTCCGAGCATCCCGATTGATACGATATTATACTTGGTACATTGCATTGCATTGCTTCGAGGGGAGAAATACCAAAGGGTTCTGACACAGATGGCATTACATATACGTCACTCGATTTTAGCATTTCATACACCTCCTTACCTCTAAGGAAGCCGGTGAAGTGAAATTTGTGAGCAATACCCCTATCGGCAACAAGTCTTATCATCTGATCCATCATATCGCCACTGCCTGCCATAACAAATCTTATATGGTCGGTTTTTCTAATTACTTGAGTTGCCGCATCTACAAAAAACTCAGGTCCTTTCTGCATTGTAATTCTTCCAAGAAAAGTTACTACCTTTTCTTTAACGCCAGACAAACGTTCTATAGCTTCAATATCCGGACTAAGCGGATCAACTGCATTGTGCACTGTAGTTACCTTCCAGTGGGGCTGATTGTAGTTTTCTATAACTGTCTTGCGAGTTAGATTGCTAACACAAATAATATGATCGCAATTATCCATTCCATCCTTCTCAATGCCAAACACAACAGGGTTAGGCTTGCCGCGGCTTCGGTCGAACTCAGTTGCGTGAACATGAATAACTAAAGGCTTACCGGTAACACTTTTTGCGTGCAAGCCTGCAGGATATGTGAGCCAGTCGTGCGAATGAATCACATCAAAATCATATGTTCGTGCTATTACACCTGCTACAATAGAATAGTTGTTTGTCTCTTCAAGAATATTGTTTGGGTATCGACCTGAGAACTCAATACACCCAAGCTCGTTGGTGTTCATGTAACTGAAATCAGCATAGATGTTATCTCTTAAGGAATAATATTCCTGAGGGTCCATATATTTTTCCAGTCTATCTTCAACTAAATCCATGTTTACATCTCTCCAGACTATAGGAGTGTTGTTGGCACCTATGATTTTCATAAAACTCTGATCTTCGTCCCCCCATGGTTTAGGTATAACAAAGATTGTTTCCATGTCTTTTTGTTTAGACATTCCTTTAGTCAATCCAAAACTTGCCGTTCCAAGTCCCCCAAGAATATGTGGTGGGAACTCCCAGCCAAACATCAATGCTTTCATCTCTAATTATTTAGATTTTAATCTATTTCTTATATCCAACATTCTACTTGTAATATGATTCCATTATTTTTTTAGCCCTCAATATTTCTGCTACGCTCATTGCAAATGAGTAACCACCATGTGCAATAAAAGGAGGGTTAGAATCATAGAACTCAGAAATTGTGCCAATGCAATCATTTTGCATCTCATTTTCTATACTCACCATAATTCGCTCTGCCAATGATAATCCACTATGTTGAAATAGATTTAAATATGCTTCAATATATGCTCCAAAAAGCCAAGGGAATGCCATTCCATTAAAATAGGCGAAGATCTTATCTTTTTCTGAGCCACTGTAATGGGGTCTGAATTTATCACTCTTTGGAGTTAACGAGCGAAGTCCGCAATTAGTAAGGAGCTCTTTTGTAACAAAATCCAAAACCGACTTCTTCTGTCTTTTTTCAAGTGGAGAATAGGGTAGAGATACTGCAAAAATCATGTTTGGACGCACATTTGGATCTCTGTAATGAACATCAACATAGTCGTACAGATAACCTGCATCATTCAAGAATATTTTAATAAACGACTTACAGGCAATTTCTGCTTTTTTACTTAAAGTGTTGGATAGTTCTATATTGTTTTTTGCTTTAGTAATCTCAACTGCAAACATTAGGGCATTGTACCATAATGCATTAAACTCTACAAGATATCCCGATCTGGGTATTACAGGATGTCCGTCAATAATAGCATTCATCCAACTGGCAGGAGTGTCTTTGCCATTAGTGGTAAGTAGTGCATTTTCTTTGTTGTAAAATAAATTGGGATGCTTGCCCTCAGTTATATAATTAATTATTTCTAATAAAAAATCGCTGTATTTCTCAATAAACTTATCTTTAAACTCTATGCAATATTGCTGAAGCGACCACACCACCCACAAAAGAACATCAGGGTCTTTTATCTGTTTAATGTAACCTCTTGCAGGTTTTCCCGACATGAAGTTTCTGAGGTGAGGAATTGCGCTATCCATTATTTTTTCGAAATCATCGGGACGTCCAGCCGCAAGCGTACAGCCAGGAAGAGAAATGAATTGATCTCTGGCTCTAACCTTAAACCATGGGTATCCTGCAAGAAGGTAATTCTCGCCTTTATTTGGAATGTAATAGAACTGGTGACTTGAGTTTTTGAGGCAGTTGTAAAAACTAGATCGTGGTGTTCTCTTGTTTATTTCAAAATTAAACTCCTCTGCCAAGTTAGAAGTATCAACCAATATGTCGCCTGCCGAGAATATTATCTCCTCACCCTTCGCAATCGACATTTCAAAATAGCCTGGCACATAAAGATCCTCTCTATAAGTATCGCCACTCTCAAGATCTTGCAGATATTCAATATCACGATACCAGTCGGGATGATACACAAAATCGGGACTTTTATTGAACTGCATAAAAAGTTCAGGGTATCCACTATACATACATGTGGATATTCCATTTTCAACTTCTCGATATGATTTGTCCACCTGGTCGTTTTCCATTGTCAGTTGCGACGCTTTTCTAAATGCCAGGAAGGGTTTAAACCTTATTGTTGTTGGTGAGTGTGCATCAAGAAGTGTATATCTTATCATCAGCCTGTTCTCTTTTGAAGAAAACATAATTTCTTTTGAAAGAACAACGCCACCTACTCTGAATATAGTTTTTGGAATACTGTCGCTATTAAATTCACGTATATATTTATGACCTTTGGGGCTGTAGTTGTCGCCTGCGTATCTATGTATACCCAAATTGAATTCTGCACCTCGTTGTATTACAGTTTCATCTATTGAAGATAAAATAAGATGATTTTCATCATCGATAAAAGGTACAGGCATTACAAGAAGTCCTTGGTATTTAGTGGTGTTGCAGCCTGAGATTGAAGTGTTTTGATAGGCCCCTTTCCTGTTAGTTCTCAATACATTTCTGTATAAAGAATATTCTAGATTTATCATCAGGTCCCTGTTAAATTTCAGATAACTCATCTCTTGGTAGTTTAAAGTTTATGTGAGCCGTATTAATTAATGCGAAAGATAAACATTTTGAATTTATGGAACAAGCAAAAAAAAGAATTAAATTTGTTAAGTGCTTTTTTGTATATTTAAATTTTATGTAAATTACTTTCGATGCATGATGCCAATGTAAATAGGTTTGATAAGAAAAGGATGAAACTTGCACTTATTCCATCCTTGTTGTTTGTAGTATTAGTTTGGTTGGCTTTTATAGTTGATCAGACAGATCTGTTTGGTAATGGTATGTCTAAGCTTGGCATATATCCAGGTGCCTTAAAAGGGTTAATCGGAGTTTTCTTTTCTCCATTTATACACTCTTCATTATCACATTTATGGTCAAATACACTACCTCTTCTAATACTTATCTGGCTTCTTTTTTATTTTTACAGGAATATCGCATTTCCTGCCTTTATTTATCTGTGGTTGTCGAGTGGAGTATTAACCTGGATTCTGGGCAGGAGCTCATATCATATAGGTGCAAGTGGTTTAGTGTTTGCATTACTGTTTTTTCTTTTTTTTAGTGGTATATTACGACGGTATGTACCATTAATTTCTGTTTCATTGGTTGTTGCTTTTATTTACGGCAGCACTATATGGAGTATATTCCCTATAGCCCAATTGGTTGATGTTTCAATTTCATGGGAGGGGCACCTCTCAGGTGCAATAAGTGGATTGATAATAGCTCTAATATTTAGGAAACAGGGACCTCAGCGTCCTCCGGTAGTTTGGCCCGACGAAATTGATGATGAGGGTGAAGGCGAAAATGGAGTTTTTGAGCTTGATGATAAAGTGGGAGTTGAAGAAGAGGGTAGTGTAGATGATGAAGAAATTCAATAATATAGTGTTGAGTGCTTTAATTTTTTATATTTTTGTAAGGGTTACACAAAATATCTTTTTATAATAATCACATTTATAACCAATAAAATAATTTATGCAAAATAAGATAAAAGCAGCAATTGTAGGATATGGTAATATTGGTAAGTATGTATTGGAGTCTCTCGAAACTGCACCCGATTTTGAGGTGGTAGGCATTGTAAGACGCGATGCAACTAATGTGCCTGGAGAACTGAAAGATTATAGAGTAGTTACTTCAATAGCTCAACTTGATAAAGTTGATGTGGCATTTTTAACTGCACCAACGCGTAGTGTAGAGTCTTACGCCATTGAATGTCTGAAACTTGGTGTTAATACTGTTGACAGTTTTGATATTCATTCAAAAATTGTGCAGCTTCGAGAATCATTAAGTATAGTTGCCAAAGAAAATAATGCTGTGTCGATAGTTGCTGCAGGATGGGATCCAGGCAGCGATTCAGTTATAAGAACACTTCTTGAAGCATTAGCACCAAAGGGTATTACCTATACAAATTTCGGTCCCGGCATGAGCATGGGGCACACAGTTGCTGTAAAAGCAATAAAAGGGGTTAAAAATGCACTCTCAATGACTATTCCAACGGGTACAGGTGTGCATCGAAGAATGGTATATATTGAAATTGAAGATGGATTCGATTTCAAATCAGTCTCTAAATCAGTAAAGGAGGACGACTATTTTATTAATGATGAAACCCATGTGATGCAGGTTGATGATGTTGATGCTCTGAAAGATATGGGGCATGGTGTGCTAATGGAGAGGAAAGGAGTTTCAGGAAAAACACAAAACCAATTGTTCACTTTTGATATGCGTATTAATAACCCTGCGTTAACAGCGCAAGTTCTGGTTTGCTCGGCCCGTGCAACAATGAAGCAGACTGCAGGTGCTTACACACTTATTGAAATTCCTGTTGTAGATCTGCTTCCTGGAGAAAAAGAATACTGGATCAAAAAGCTGGTGTAGAAGTTGCTACTTTTTCACTATCTTTGTAAAAAAATATTTATTCAGATGGATATACTACTCTCTGTAACCTGGAATGTAGACCCCACACTATTTACTGTCCTCGGTCGTGAAATACGCTGGTACGGATTGTTTTGGGTAATTGGTCTAATCGTAGCTGTATATATCGTACAAAAAATATTCAAGAAAGAAGACCTGCCTGAGAAATGGTTCGACTCACTATTTGTTTATATGATAGTGGGAATTATTGTTGGAGCAAGGCTGGGGCACTGTCTTTTTTATGAACCCGAATACTATCTTGCTCATCCTTTTGAGATGCTTAAGGTTTGGGAGGGCGGACTTGCCAGTCACGGTGGTGTAATAGGAATTATTATTGCTGTATGGTTATATTCACGCAAAGTTACTAAACAAAGCATGTTGTGGACGTTTGATAGGGTGATGGTGCCTACAGGATTCACAGCTGCAATGATTCGCTTTGGTAACCTTATGAATCACGAAATATATGGAGGACCAACCGATCAGCCCTGGGGGTTTAGATTTGTAGATAATCTTTATCAATGGATGAACGGAGCAGAGCCCATCTATACAGAACCTTCACATCCTACTCAAATTTATGAGGCGCTGGCATATTTAGCTGTTTTTGGTATAACAATGTATATGTACTGGAATACGAGTGCCAAAGATAGAAAAGGACTAATAACAGGGGTTGGTATTTTCACTATATTCCTGTTCCGCTTATTTGTTGAATTTGTTAAAAATGTGCAGGTAGATGAAGAGTACTCAATGATTGAATCTACCGGTTTAAATATTGGCCAATGGCTAAGCATACCTTTCATATTGTGGGGTATATGGCTTATTGTAAATGGACTTAGAAAACCAGCAGTGGTTGCTGATACTCCTAAGCAGTCTCAAATGTTTAAACCTAAACAGAAGAAGAAAAAGTAAATCAATAATTGATTCATTTACTGAGAACTGATTTTTGATAACTGAATAAATATGTATAAACCTTTTGAAATTGCCAACAATGTATTTTATGTTGGTGTGAACGATAGAACAAAACATCTATTTGAGGGTATGTGGCCTTTGCCACTTGGAGTATCATATAACTCATATGTTATTGATGATGAGAAAGTAGCATTAATAGATACTGTAGACATTTGCTACTCCGATGTATTCTTCAGGAAGATTGTCTCACTGCTGGGCGACAGACCTGTTGATTACCTTGTAGTTAATCATATGGAGCCCGACCATTCAGGCTCAATTGAACTATTAGTTTCGAGATACCCAAACATACAGATAGTTGGAAACAAACGTACAGTTGAAATGCTCAACGGCTATTATGGTATCACAAGAAATGTGATTCAGGTTGAGGATTTAGAGGAGCTGAACTTAGGAAGTAAAACCTTGCAGTTTTATATGACACCAATGGTGCATTGGCCAGAGACGATGATGACATACATTAAAGAACAGCGAGTTGTTTTTAGTGGAGATGCATTTGGAACATTTGGTACAATTGATGGTGGAGTGCTCGATACACAAATGAATACAAGCAAGTATCGCGATGAAATGATTCGCTACTATTCAAATATTGTAGGTAAATTTGGTTCTCCTGTACAAACAGCCCTGAAGAAACTTTCGGGAGTTGAAATAGATATGATATGTTCTACTCACGGACCCGTGTGGACAAAGGAGGGGAGTATTAACGAAGTTGTTGGCCTTTACGACAAGCTTAGTAGATATGATGCTGATAATGGGCTGGTTATTGCCTACGGTAGTATGTATGGCCATACAGAGCAGCTAGCCGAGTCTATTGCAAATGCAGCTGCAAAGAGTGGATTAAAAGATATTGTTCTGCATAACGTTGGCAAAAGTCACGTTTCAGATATTATTAGAGATGCGTTTAAGTATAGAGGATTAATTATTGGCTCTCCCACATACAACAACAAGTTATATCCCGAAGTTGAAAGCTTGATATCAGCATTGCAAAATCGCAATTTAAAGGGTAGACTTTTCGGATGTTTTGGTGGTTTCACCTGGTCCGATGCCTCTGCTAAAAACCTTCTGACATTTGCTAAAGAGATGGAATTCGATTTAATAGCCGATCCGGTAGTAATAAAGCAGGGTATGCTTAATGATGCTCAGGAGGCTGCACAAAGCCTAGGGGAAGCTATGGCGGCAAAATTACTTTAGGCCGAAGAAAATACTCAAGCCTGAATTTAAAAAAAAGAGATAAATAGAATTAACAATAAAAAGATTATGAGACTTATTATTCAACCAGAAGCCGATATGATGGCACAATGGACTGCAAACTATATAGCAGCAAAAATAAACAAAGCTAAACCAACGGCCGACAAGCCTTATGTTTTAGGTTTACCAACCGGTTCAACCCCCCTGAAAACATACAGTGCACTTATCAAACTGTATGAGACAGGCCAGGTATCATTCGAGAATGTGGTTACATTTAACATGGATGAGTATATCGGACTTTCATCAGATCACCCACAGAGCTATCATACATTTATGTGGAATAACTTCTTTAATCATATTGATATTAAAAAAGAGAACGTGCACATTTTAAATGGTATGGCTCAAGATCCTGAGGCAGAGTGTGCTGCTTATGAGCAAGCAATGAAGGATGTTGGCGGTATCGATCTTTTCCTTGGTGGTATTGGATCTGATGGTCACATTGCTTTTAATGAGCCAGGATCTTCATTGTCATCAAGAACAAGAATTAAAACATTAACAACAGAAACAGTTATTGCTAATTCGAGATTCTTTGATAACGATGTTAATAAGGTTCCAAAAACAGCACTTACAGTAGGTGTAGGTACAATTCTTGATGCTAAAGAGGTACTTATTTTAGTAAATGGTCACAACAAAGCGCGCGCTCTGTATCATGCAGTTGAAGGTGCAATTAATCAAATGTGGACTATAAGTGCATTGCAGTTGCATGAAAAAGGAATTATTGTTTGCGACTACGACGCTTGCAGCGAATTGAAAGTAGGAACATATAAATATTTCCTCGATATTGAGCATGAAAACTTAGATCCCGAATCGCTACTTAAGTAATTTGTAGAGATTATTCAGATAGTGGGTGTGAATTAATAGTTCACACCTTTTTTTAGTTTTATTAATTAGAGTCTTAACTTTTCTATCTTATATTTAACAGTGTTGCAGCTAGTTACGGTGAACAATATATTAGTTGTTGTTGTTTATTCTATAGTAGGAAAGAATAAATAATGGTGTAGTGTTTTAGGGTTATCTTAACGCAGAATAAATATGCGGTTAATCTTATCCGTCAGGTTGATTTAATTTCCAAGTGGAATATCTTCCTGACGGATTTTTTATGTTGTTAATGAATTATGAGTTATAAGCTATATCACTCAATCCATCGGGATTTCTCTTGAACTTTGCATTAATGTATGAACAGCTTGGTTTAACCTTATAGTTGTTCTCACGCGCAAACTTAACCATCTCATCAAAAAGCCTGCCTGCAATACCTTGCCCCTCAAGCTCTGGTCTGACACCGGTATGAAAAGCATCCAATACATTATCCTTAATTTCGAAATCTAGTTCAGCTACCTGTAAGCCATCCTTTTCTATAAAGAAGCTGCCCTTGTTGTTTTCTATTCGTTTCTGAATTTCCATTATTATTCATTTTAATGTTTATACTCCTTTTGCTGCTTTAATCTAAAACATCAATTAATCTACATTTGTTCCCTTTATTAAAAACCTATTAGGTAAAAGCGGAACAAAGTGATTATATTTGCTATCAAATTAAATAACTAATATACTTATGAGACATTTTACATTTGCTTTAATTCTGTCAATCTTTTTTATAAATGCAGCGCAGGCTGCAGTAGTAGACACTGTAAGCGTCTACAGTAAAATCATGAATAAAGAGATAAAGAGTGTGGTTGTTAAGCCAGAATCTTACAAAGGTGATAAAGCTATGCCGGTGCTTTACCTTCTGCATGGGCATGGCGACAGGTATGATGGTTGGGTTCAAAGAGTTCCGTCTGTAAAAGAGCTGGCCGATTTATATGAGATTATTGTTGTTTGTCCCGACGGCGGCACAAACAGTTGGTATTGGGATAGCCCAATAGATCCTGCCTATCAGTACGAGACTTTCGTGTCGGTAGAACTAATTAAATGGATAGATGAAAACTACAAAACAGTTGCTTCGAGAGAAGGTCGTGCAATTACAGGACTTAGCATGGGTGGTCACGGTGGATTATATCTGGGTTTCAGAAATCAAGACACATTCGGCGCCTGTGGTAGTATGAGTGGCGGAGTAGATATCAGGCCATTCCCAAACAATTGGGGAATGAAAAACTATATTGGTGAACAGGCCGATAACCCCGAGTATTGGAATAATTATACTGTAATGGGTCAGCTCCATCTGCTCACACCCGGCAATCTTAATATAATAATCGACTGTGGTAGAGATGATTTCTTCTATGAAGTAAACGAAGCATTGCATCGAGAACTACTATATCGTAATATTCCACATGATTATATTGTTCGTCCAGGTGTACACAATTGGGATTATTGGAACAATGCCATAAAATATCAGATGCTCTTTTTTAATGAGTACTTCACCTCAGTTAAATAACAACTGATTCCAATTTACCCAACTTTACATAGTATATATAACCAACTACATTAGCATAACCCATTTGGGTTATGCTTTTCATATAACCCTTCACTTGGTATTGATATTTAGTCTCTTCAATCTCGCCAAATTTATAATCCACCACAATTACCCTGTCCTTACCAATCATTACACGGTCGGGTCGACTAATTACGCTTCGTGGATGTAAGATTACTGCTTCATTTAATACCGTATAAATGCCACTATACCACTCAGCAACATCCGGACGTGTTAGATATCCTTCAATCTCATTTACTATTCTATCTCTTTCAACTTCAATTATTTCACCCTCAGATATCTTTTTGTCCACTGCCTCTTTTACATCTTCAATCCTAACAATATTGCTAACTATGTCATGCATCAATTTTCCATAGTCGCGACTACCATCATCGCTAAAAAAGCCAATGGAGTTGAGTTTAAGTTTAAGTCTGTTGTCGAACGATTGAGAATGCCATTTAGACGATTTGTAAGTACTTGTAGCTTTATCAGATGAATCTTGATTCCTTTTCCGGGGAGAACCAATCTCTAATACCTTAACGCCTTCAATTTCTTTTAAGTTATCCTCGCAAAAGGTGGGGATGTTGGTTATACCTTTGTCTAAAAGATTTGCCACATCAGTTATAGAATCGCTTTTACCCGAATCAGGTGCATAAATGATAAGGCGGTGTTTGGCGCGGGTAAAAGCTACATAAAGCATATTTAGGTTATCTATCAGTGTAAGCTTTCTTTCAACTAAGTAATCGTCTCTGAAGATAGTTTCGGTTAGCCTTTTCGTATACTTAAGAGGTACAACATTAAGCTCGTTAAATGGTGCAACAGAGGGTTTACACCAAATGATATTATTGTTAACACTGTTTTCAAACCTCCAGCTAACAAATGGCATTATAACCGCACCAAAACCTAATCCTTTAGACTTGTGTATCGTGATTAACCTTATAGCATCTTGATCTTCAGGTGAGAACAAGGTTTTATCCTTGCCCTTATCATCCCACCACTCGAGAAAAGCATTTATATCGGCCGATTTGTCCACACTAAACTTAAGAACAATATCCAGAAAGGCTTGCACATATGCGTTCTCATTTTCATCAAAACTATCTGCAAACATCTCGATAAAACCCTCTATCATATCATAGAAAGGTAAAGCACCCAGTTCGTTCAACTTAACTTTGATATCTTCGGGGAAATCTCTATTCCATTTCTCGCTATATGCCAGTAAAGCTTCGCTTGAACTGCTTTTGCTTATAAATCTGTAGAATTCATAAATAGCCATCATGCGCAACCTTTCTTCATCGGGACTACGCAAGTATCGCATTATTGAAATGATTGTTGCCACACACTGGGCACTGCCAATTAAAAGAGCCTCATTAGAAATAATATCATACCTGTAATTAGATGAGATATGCTCGTCGCTATATGCCAAGAGCGACTCGGCCACTTCAACAGCTTCCCTGTTAGATCTTACCAAGATTGCAATATCCTTAAGAGCAAACCCCTGATCCTGCAAAGATTCAATCTCCATCGGAAGCCTTTTGAGCGACTCAGCCTTCCAGTCGCCCTCCTTATCTAAAAATGTAACCTTAACATGCCCCCCGCTATCTATCTTCTTCTCTGGAATATGCTGAAACAGGTCGTTATAAGCATCAACCAGCTGACTGTTTTCATTGTCTTCAGCAACTTCATTAAAATCGTTTTGCAGTATTTCGGCAGCCGATTTAAAGAAGGCATTGTTAAACTCCACAATGTTTGCATCACTTCGCCAGTTAGTATCTAACAGATGTTTCTCTATATACTCCTCAGCGAAATCACGGTCGACCTGCTCTTCCAGCAATCGCCAGTCTGAATTCCTAAACCTGTAAATACTCTGTTTAACATCACCAACAATAAGATTGAAGTTGCCCGATGCCAGACTCTCATCAATCAACGGTTTAAAATTGTCCCATTGCATGCGCGATGTATCCTGAAACTCATCAATCATGTAGTTTGAAATCCTTGTGCCCGTTTTCTCATATATAAATGGCGAGTCCGAACCTGATATAATATTATTCAATAGCTCAGTAGTATCAGAAATAAACAAAACATTATTCTCCTGTTGCAGCTTTTGCAACCTCTTCTTAATATCATTAAGAATTCCAAGAGCATAAAAATTTTGCAGTATTGTTTTTGAGCTGTTATAGTTTATATTATTCTCGTAAAGATTGATAACCTGTTTAATACAATCGTTAAGTCCCTCATCATACGCATTCTCAATCTTGGCAATAACTTCTTTGTCGGCCTTTTTAACGTACCACAACTCAACAGTGTCGGCAAAGCTTATAAATGTTTTAGTAATGGTAGGAATTTTACCATTAGCCAATTCAGTGAACTTTTTAAACTGCGAAGTTCTGCCTCCTTTAAACTCCTCAGGCACCAAGCTATTGTTTTTCATAATTTCAACAGCTCTTACTCCCACAACTTTAAGTTCACGTTCATAACTCCTTACGATGCTCACCAGCATCTTCTTATACCTCTCAAGATGCTCTTTATCGTTAATAGTAGAGTGTTCGGTATCAGACAACGATTTATAAGTCTCATTAAAAAGTTCACCTGCAAGCTGCAGCACCTCTCTATCAATCTTCCAGCTCTTGCCCTCCTCTATACTATTCTGCATAAACCTCAATAGCCACTCGGTCAGCTCCTTATTGTCGGGCTCATCCAGTTCCGAGAGCATCAGGTCAACAGTTTCTAGTAATAGCGCATTATGATCA
>CAYZHS010000015.1:15763-16468 GCA_964478295.1 uncultured Proteiniphilum sp.
GGTAAAAGCCCTCATTGTCTACTGAAAAAAACTGTCGATAGTGCTTACCGAAAAAGATGAGTAGTCGTGCAGAATAGTCTGTAGAATTGTTTTAGAGGTAGTTCTGATAGCACTCTCATCCTGCAAAAACTTCTCCATTAATCCTTTTAGGAAGCCAGAACTGGCACCAGAAGCAAGTCTGAACAGTTCTTCTACAATTCTCGACTTCATCTCGTCTGTTGCCTTATTTGTAAAGGTAACAGCCAGTATGTGTCTGTGGTTGTTTGGACGTGAAAAAAGAAGGTTCAGATACTCACCCGTTAACCGATGAGTTTTGCCTGATCCTGCCGATGCTTTGATAACATGCAGTGATTCTCTGTCAGATGATACGTGATTTAACATACCCCTCCTTTTGTAAAATATCCAGAACTTTATTTCTATGATCGCCCTGAATTATTATCTCACCATCTTTTGTAGAACCACCTACACCACATTTAGTTTTGAGTAGTTTGCCCAATTCGCTAATATCATCCTCACTACCTACAAAGCCTGTTATTAGCGTTACCGCTTTACCTTTTCTGTTTCTTTTATCAAGGCTGATACGTAAAAGCTGCTTACCCACAGGCAAGGTTTCAGCATTATTATCATTTTCTTTATCGTAATGATAATCTGGATTTGTAGAATATACAATGTCGAGTCTTTTTTTCCAGTCGTTCATATTGGCTC
>CAYZHS010000016.1:0-9203 GCA_964478295.1 uncultured Proteiniphilum sp.
AGCAATTGACTCTTAATCAATGGGTCGAGGGTTCGAGTCCCTCCGGGGTCACATTAAAGAAAAGGCAAGTATCTAACTGATACTTGCCTTTTCTTTATTTATCAATAATATCATTTTCACTTAAAGGTTCACAAAAGCTTAAATCTATGATAGTTTACTCAAGTCCAAATCAGGATCAATTGTTTGAGAAGTATACATAAGTTCGTCCCAAGTAATTTTTTCTTGACGAGAAGCAGCTTCTCTTCCTAGTATTGCAGAAAGAGTTGAGTTACTGCCGGATTCAAGCTGGTTTAAATGTTTTCCGCTAACTATACTGTCAATAAACGCTTTCCCTTTGTTGAGGTCAGCATCATCAAGAGATGAGGAGCTGGCTCCCTGAGCAATTGATTCGGGCGTTAATTCTGACGCTGAGCGTACTATACCAGAATCCCATTTGTTTTCGCCATTAATAAATACTCCTCCACTATAATGAGCTTCAGCAATACCCTTAGTTCCAACGAACCTGGCGCACACATCGCCAAAAACTTTTCCAAACTTAGAAGATTGTACATTTACATTAATATCACCAGGGTATTTGTAGATAACCTGATAGTTGGTCCATGCATTACCAAAATCGGGACCACCTTTTCTGCCACCCATTCCAATTGCATATAAAGGTGTAGTTCCTAATGCCCAGTTACAAACATCAATCATGTGAATTGCCTGATCAAGATAACACCCGCCTGATATTTCATGAAAATGATAGTGGTTCCTTATTCTCATTTCATCATACGACATACCTTCATGAGGTATAATTGCAGCACCCGATGAAAAATAATATAGTTGCACAGAAACTATTTCGCCAATTTGACCATTTTTTACCCTGTTTACCATTTCGATATAAGGAGTGGCATAACGAATTTGAAATCCGTCGAAAGCAGAAATCTGCCCATTTATATCTTTGCTTAGTGAGATGATCTTTTTGCAACCATCTGCGTCCACAGCAGAAGGCTTTTCGCAATAAACATGCTTTCCGGCTGCAACAGTGTCTGCTAAAAATTGGGGGTGAGAATATCCCGGTGAAGCAATAATAACTGCATCAATATCGTTTCTTTCAAGTAGTTTAAGATAAGCGTGTTGTCCCGAATAAGTATTTGAAACAGGTATATTTGCAAACCCTTTCTTTCTGTTTATTTTATTTGCTTGTTCAATAAACTTTTCTCTTTTGTCATCAAACAGATCAGCCAGCGCAGTTACTTGAATATTACTGCTGTCCGACATGCTGCCTAAAATGCCCGTAGCACGCGAACCGCAGCCTATTACTCCAATTCTTACAGCAGTGTTGTTTTTTGAAGCAAATGCTATCTCTGGTTTTAAAATAGTTAATGCTGATAATGCAGATGCATTTCTTATAAATTTCCTTCTATTCATTTCGATATTATATTTAAATAGTGTGTATTCACGTGAAAAAACAAATTTACATAAAAAAAACCTTAAACTGCAAATAGAATCAATAAACCTTTGTTGAAAAAGGATTAAAGATAATTTCAGATGCAATTGCAAGTAAATCTGATGTGAAAACTTTGATTTTATACGTTTTAGTGGCTATTTAATTATTTAAGATGAAATGAAAATTTTGTATATTTGCAAATGAGAACAACTTTACATTATCGATGAACAGACTATTCTTGCTATTCATTTTTGTAATTATGCTTATTATGACTAGATCATGTAATAAGGATGATGAGAGACGTATGTATATACAGCTGAATGCATGGGATAATATTATCGACAGTTTACCTTATCAAGTATCTGATAGTCTTAAATTAGTTGCCAGTAAAAGTTTAAATCGCTCTAATAGAGCATACTATAATCTTCTTAAAGTTATTTCAGACGATAAAACCTACGTGAATTTTACCAGCGATTCACTTATTAGCAGTGTTGCGGACTATTATAAAGGACACGATCCTACAAACAATAACTATATTAGGGCACTCGCTTACAAAGGTATTGTGCGTACCCGAATGGGCATAAGAGACAGCACTGTATATGAACCTTTGAGAGAAGCGGATAGGTTGTTGCAGTCTATGCATGAGTCTGATCCTTCATTGGGGTATCTTATCAACTATTTTCTTGGTAATATACACTTTAATAGTAGAAACTATTCAAGTGCCAGTCAGTATTTTAACAAAACACTTGAATATGCGCGTTTAGAGAACGACTCTATACATATTTTTGATACATACTTAGCATTTTTCTGGAATGAAATGATTCAAAAGAATATACAAAGTGGTAAACTTTATCTAGATACACTTTCATCTTTTTATAATATTCTTCCCGATAAAGCTTACTATATATTAAATACACAGTCGTTTTATTTTGACGCTACAGGGCAACCTGAAAAAGCTTTGGAAAGAGAAAAGGAGCAATTGAATTTATATTTTAAACAAAAAGAAAATATAGATGTTTCACGCCTCTATTTTAATATATCCGGTAGATATGCTGGGCTAGAACAGCTTGATAGTGCAATGCTCTACGCAAGAATTGCGGTAGAAATGATTGGAGATAGCACTTACAGGCATAACCATCTTTATTACCAGAATATTGCTGATATTGCAGAGAAACAGGGAGATTACTTTACTGCTAACAATTATAGAAAAGAGGCTTCAGAGATATTTAAAAATTCAGTACAAGATAGGTTAGATACTCAGATAGCAGAGATAGAGAAGAGGTATGATCTAACAGAGGCGGAAAACAGGGCTCTTAGAGCTCATCAGCAGACTATGAAAATAATTATTGCTGCACTAATTGTAGTAATAGTTTTTATTGTAATATTAATGTATGCCTATAGGATAAGAAGAAATACAAAAATGAGACTTCTTGTTACCGAAAATAAGCTTCATCAACAGGAGCTTCAGGCAGAATTGATGAAAGAAGAGGCAGCCAAACGTAAGTGGTTGTTGCAATTATATAGTAATATATCTGACAGACTCACTTTTCTTCAAGACGAATTTGAAAAACTTACTCAACGATATGTGTCTAGTCAACCCAAAGTCTACAAAGAGATGCAAAAGATTTTGAAAAATACCGATTTAGAATTAAAAGATTTGGGAATTACACTTGCGCCGGATGAAAACACATTTTATAGTTATACTCAAATAAAAGATGAACAATGCATTCTGAATTCTAACGATAAGTTGATGTTGATGTTGATTTCTTGCGAAGCAAGTAACCGTCAACTGGCAACATTTATGAACACTACAATTGAAAGTATTAGAGTAAGAAAATCACAATTAAAGAGAAAAATGATAGAAAACAACATAGATATATCAATTTTTGGAGATTGAGAAGCGTTAAAAAGGACAATGTTATATATGTGAAGAACAGGAGTATAGGTCTGTTGTTGGCGTTAAAAATTTAGTAGGGTATTGTTTTTATTGTCTATAGTAAGTTATTTTGTGTCACAATTATCAAACGAAATAATTTTTAAGAAAAAGATAGTATGAAAAAAGCAGGATTTTTACTTTTAATGATTGTTTGCAGTTTACTAGCTATACCGGCAAACTACAACAATGAAGCTAATAATAAAGCTCAGGATGACTGGGAAGACAAAGTTGAATTAAGCAGGCAGGGGGGCACTACTCGTATTGCAAGTCAAAGAACGTTTAGTATGCAGTCGGTAACAGTTGAGCCTGTAGTTGAGGCATATTCATCTAAGAACGTACTTCAAATATCTGTACAGAATTACAGAGGACCAGTTTGGGTTGAGATTTATGGTTCTAAAGGTGCTAAACATGCAAATTTTGAGGTTTATGATATGGGCTTTGAAGTTATAAGCCTATCAGGTTTAGGTGCGGACGAATATAATGTTCGTATAAGTGTTGGGTCTGAAGTTTTTACAGGAAAATTTAATAAAGGAAAATATGGAAGGAAATAAAATAAATAAAGGAAAAACAGGAAATGTACGTAGATATCTGCTTACAGACGTTGAGTCGTGCACATTTACATTTTCTGATGGAATGACAAGCAAGGTTAAACCTTCACCGGATAACGAAATAGTACTTGTGAAAGTTATACCTCATTCAACAAAGTCGAAGACTTTTGAAGATAAAGTGCTTAAAAACTATATGGCTACAAAAAGCGTAACAGAATTGGCTTCACTTTGCAATTACGACTGTGTAAGAACATTCACACGTCATTTTAAGAAAAGTTTCGGTGAGACTCCCTATCAGTGGATGCTCGACAGAAAAATGGAGGAAATACAATCATTGGTGCTCAATTCAGATATGAGTATTACTGAAATTTCAAAGATGTACGACTTTAAGAGCGTTTCTCATCTGGTAAACTTATATACTAAACGTTTCGGTAACTCACCTCACAAGAGTAGATTGTCTGAAGCAATTTAATTTCAATTCTAACAGTACAAACTGAACAATCTTCATTTAATCAAAATAATATACCATTTAATTTGATTCCTATAAAAAACGTCTCCCAATCAGGAGACGTTTTTTATACAATATGATATCTGAATCTGTTTTTTTTAAATCCACTTCATATATGCAAAGTCCATTCTATGAGGAAGATTTGGGTTCTTAGGAAATACTCTGATACCATATTGGTGAGATCCCGGATCATTTAAAGGTTTACTTGTCTCGAAATACTGAACTGATCCTACTGTCTTAACCAAATCAAACTCATAAGATTCTATCAATTGTGGAGTTTTGTTCATGTTGTCGTGATCTACAACAACACATTCAACACCCAAATCGCAAGTTAATTCTTTCCTGTCAATTACAACAGTAGCATAAACTTTGTTATTACCATTGTTAATATTGATGTCATGATTGGAGTTGAAGTCGAGCTTAACAATTTCTAATGAGTTCCAGTTTTCTGCAGTTTTTTCTTTCCACTCAACAATCTCTTTTGCTTTTGCATGATTATTTGCGTGTAATAGCTTAGAGCGATTTGCAAGTTTAATGTAAAAACGGTCGAAATAATCATCCATCATTCTCTTTGTTGTACATTTAGGCGCAATCTCAGCCATCGATTTTTTTATGTACTGAACCCACTCATGAGAGTATCCGTTGCTATTGCGCGCATAGTAAAGTGGTATAATCTCATTTTCCAGCAAAGAGTAAATTGTAGTAGCGTCAAGTTCATCCTGGTACTCCTGATTGTCGTAAGTTCTTTTATCAGTCAATGCCCATCCGGCACCCTCTTTATACCCTTCATACCACCAGCCGTCTAAAACCGAAAAGTTTAAAACTCCATTCATTTGAGCCTTCTCTCCAGATGTACCTGAAGCTTCTTGTGCACGTGTTGGTGTATTCAACCAGATGTCAACACCTGAGATTAATCTTTTTGCAAGTCGCATATCGTAATTCTCCAGGAAGATAATTTTTCCAAGGAATTCAGGACGACGAGAAATTTCAACAATCTGTTTAATAAGTCCTTGTCCCCCTCCATCTGCAGGATGTGCCTTCCCGGCAAAAATAAATTGTACAGGATGTTTTGGGTTATTTACAATTCTTGCCAATCTGTCTAAATCAGTAAACAGCAGATGTGCACGTTTGTAAGTAGCAAATCTTCTTGAGAAGCCAATTATAAGTGCATTTGGGTTTACCTCCTCAAGCATGCTCATAATTCTTGAAGGATCGGCCTGATTCTTTAGCCACCCTTCTTTAAATTCAACCTGAATATAATCTACAAGTTTTTGTTTTAGATGAGTACGAAGCGCCCACACTTCATCATCGTTTATATTATATATGTTGTTCCACAATTCAGAGTTGGACTGATCGTTAAAGAACTCTTCTCCAAAATGCTTTTCATATAATTCTTTAACTGATGATGTAGCCCAAGTTGGAAGGTGAACTCCATTTGTAACGTAACTAACGTGCAACTCTTCGGGAAAATAACCTTTCCATACCGGTTGAAACATCTTCTGTGATACTAAACCGTGCAGTTTGCTTACACCGTTAACTTCTTGAGCGGTATTAAGAGCGAAAACGCTCATTGAGAATTTCTCACTAGTTCCAGGATTTTCTCTTCCCATATCCATAAACTGTTGCCATGGAATACCTAATTTCTCTACTATTGGAGTCAGATATTTTGCCATGAGCGATTCATCGAAATAATCGTGACCAGCTGGTACTGGTGTGTGCACAGTATATAGCGATGAAGCACGCACTAATTCAAGTGCTACATTAAAAGACAGCTTTTGTTCTTTCACATAATCATAAAGTCGCTGTACATTAATAAATGCAGCATGACCTTCATTCATATGGTAAACATCTTTCTTTATGCCTAGTTTTTTAAGTAACAACATGCCTCCAACACCAAGCATATACTCTTGCTTCATCCTGTTTTCCCAGTCACCTCCATAAAGTTGGTGGGTAATGGAACGATCAAATTCACTATTTTGCTCAATGTCAGTATCCATCAAATAAAGATTGATACGGCCAACTGCAACTTTCCATACATTAGAGTAAATAGATCTGTCGTGAAACGGAACCTCAAGTATCATTGGTGTACCGTCATCATTTTTTACCTGAGTAATTGGAAGGTTGCCAAAGTTCTGTGCCTCGTAATTAGCAATTTGCTGACCATCAACAGAAAGAGCCTGAGTAAAGTATCCGTATCTGTAAAGGAAGCCAACTGCGGTCATATCAACCCGACTATCGCTAGCCTCTTTAAGGTAGTCACCTGCCAATACACCAAGTCCTCCTGAGTATATCTTTAATACATGTGATAATCCATATTCCATACTAAAGTATGCAATGCTGGGACGATCTTTTGCATAGGGTTCACTCATATAGTTTTTGAACTTCTCATATATTTTTTCTATACGAGCCATTAGTTCAGTGTCTTTAACTACTTTCTCCCTTACATTAGATTTGAGATTTTGTAACATTTCTACAGGGTTCTTTTTCCCTTCTTCCCATTCCTCAGAATCTATTGCTTCTAAAATTGCTTTAACTTCCTCGTTCCATACCCACCAAAGATTATGTGAAATTTCCTCTAGTGGTTGTAGTTGCGGAGGTAGCACAGCATGCACATTTATATCTCTCCAAACTGGATTATTTGAATAACTCGATTTTATTATCATTACTTTATTTTTAATTTGTGTTTTATTTTGATTGTATAAGATAACTCTCTAAACAATACAATAATAAGTATGGCAAATATAGTATATTAATCCGACTTAAGTTTATACGGTTTAGATAATCTAACATATGAGTTATGCAATGCTTTGCTATATGCTTCTCTGTAGTTCTTGATGAAATGCGCCCAATCTGCCTTATCCGACAATTCAGACGCTTTTTCTTTTAACATAGTTATCTGTTCGGCACTCTTTAATGATAAGTCGAATATCAACGAAGCAATCTCTTCTACTACCTCTGGGTAGTTGTAATCGTTTCTATTTATTACTTCAATTCCATCATCTAATCCAATTTTGTAGTCACCTTCTTTGCGAGCCCAAACTCCAAAACCCGATAGAGATGTAGTAATTGTTGGTATTGCAAATGCTACGCTCTCGTGTGGAGTGTAGCCCCATGGTTCATAATAAGATGGAAATACAGATACATCAAATCCGATCAGCAGATCGTAATAGTCAAGATTGAAAATGCCATCATCACCATTAAGATATGAGGGAACAAATATAATCTTTACCCTATCTTTAGGTTGATTATGTGATCCTGAATGTTTTATCTGATTTACAATTCTATCGTGCTCCGGTTCAACTAGTTCGTGAGTTGTAAAAGGGTATGCTTCAGCATAACTATTATCTTGTGGAGCTGAATTGGCTGCAGTATTTTTATTTGAGAGTAGATATTGTAAATCTTTTCTTGGCCCTTTAATCCAACCGGGAACCATAATAAAAGCAATAACATCTTTTGTTAGATGGGTAAATGATTGAAGATGTTTCAATGAGTCTACAAAAACATCAATACCTTTGTTCTTATACTCATATCTTCCGCTCAAACCAACTATCAATGCGTCGCGGTGTACGCTGTGACCTAAAGTCTTCTCCGCTACCTCTAGTAATACTTTCCGTGCTCTTTTTTGAGAACGGTTGTATTTTAGACCTTTCGGAATAAAATCTTTCTCAAATCCATTTGGTGTTACTACATCCGGACGTCTTTGAAGCAGTTGAGCACTCTCATCAGCTGTGATATCGCTCACTGTTGTAAAGCAGTCTACATTTTTTGCTGCAGCCTTTTCTATAGAATGTTTTGCCGAGACGTTTAATTGCCTGGCCATCTGATCGCCATTATATTCATGCAGATTGCTGTAGAGTGGCAAATTGTTTCCTGCAATAGAACGTCCAATTGTAGTTGCATGAGTTGTAAATATTGTTGCAATCTTCGGAACAAATTTCTTAATGTATAGTGCACCAGCCCCAAGCATCCACTCATTGAAGTGAGCAATAACATCAAAAGATTCCAGATGATGAAAACGGTAGAAACTCTCAATTAACAAACCTGTAGCATAAGCAAACATTGTCGACTCATGATAATCACCATATGAGTCAATGGAGTCCACGTCAAAATCTTGCCACATTCTTGCATATAGCTCGTTCTGGCTATCCATGAATTGCTCAAACTTAATTAAAAAAACTATTGGCTCTCCAGGCACATCCCATCTTCCTGCCCTTATCTGCAGGTGTTGATTATGAAATGCATGGTCAATCCAATCAGTAAAGAGTTCTTTGTCCTCGTTAAACCAAGGACTTTCTTTCTCTTCCCAAATGTCGGGCCCAACAAAAAATATATGATCTTTATGTATCTTTTGTAATGTGTTAGCTCTTGTAGAAAGTACGGTGTATATACCACCAACTTTATTGCAAACTTCCCAACTACTTTCAAAAATATAATCTGGAGTAAATTTTGCTTCTATTTTCATAATAATATAATTCTAATCTCTTTGCAACAAAGATAATAAAAAAATAGGCTAACTTTGCGTATTAAATAAATGGTTAAAGTAATAGATATTAAACAACTTCAGGAGAGGTTTGAGAAAAACCCCGATGTATCAGCAGTTGGCTCCTTACTAAAAAATGTAGATGTATTATCAGTAAAGGGTCTGCACGGATCCTCACGCGCCATACTTGCCGCATCTCTATTAAAAAAGAGTCCACAAACCTATCTATATATATTAAATGATGCCGAGTCGGCAGGATATTTTTATCATGATATAACACAGATTATTGGATCGCACGATGT
>CAYZHS010000016.1:9213-16317 GCA_964478295.1 uncultured Proteiniphilum sp.
ACTTTATTTCCCGTCAGCATATAAAAGAGCAGCAAAATATGGTCAATTAGACCCTGCAAACGAGGTATTGAGAACGGCAGTTTTGAGTCGACTGCAAGAAAATAGCAATCCTTTTATAATTGTAACCTACCCCGATGCATTAGTAGAAAAAACTGTTTCCAGTGAACATCTGTCAAAGAATACATTAACAGTCTCTGTTGGCGAGCAGATAGATTCAGCATTTGTAAGCGATGTGCTAGATAGCTATGGCTTTCAGTATGTTGACTATGTTTATGAGCCTGGTCAGTATGCTCAGCGTGGTAGTATTCTCGATCTTTTCTCTTTCTCTTCAGAATATCCTTATCGTATAGACTTCTTTGGTGACGAGGTAGAATCAATAAGAAACTTCGATTTGGAGACACAACTCTCAATTGAGAAGTTTGATGAAATAAGAATAGTACCTGAGCTAGGTAAAAGCAGCTCCAGAGATTCCTCGCTCTTCTCATCACTTAAAGACAACTCTGTAATAGGTATAGACGATTTGCGTTGGGTTTTAAGCCGTGTTGAGTCGCTAAACGCAGATGAACTCCATATCGATATAAATCGCGATGATGTGGAGTTTGTGAAGGCCGATTTGCTTTCAAAAGATGACTTTGTTGATGCAATTGGCAAATTTAGTCAGTTGAGGTTTGATCCCAAAATGCAAGACACACCAAAAGCAGTAGTCAATTTTAATACGCTGCCACAACCTCTTTATCACAAGAACTTCGATCTTCTGTCCGACTCTCTTCATCAGTTTATAGATGAAGGATATACAATCTATATTCTCAGCGATAGCGAAAAGCAACAGAAGAGACTTTTTCATATATTTGAAGACAGAAAAGATTCAATTGATTTCATACCGGTAAACAGAACTTTGCACGAGGGCTTTTCTGATGCAGCTTTGAAGATATGTTGTTTTACCGACCATCAGATATTTGATAGATTTCATAAGTATAGCCTAAAATCTGATAGAGCACGATCAGGTAAAGTTGCACTTACACTTAAGGAGATAAATCAGCTTCAAACAGGCGACTATGTAGTGCATATGGATCATGGTATTGGTAAATTCGCAGGTTTAGTACGTTTACCAATTGGTGATAAGGTTCAGGAGGTTATTAAGCTCACTTATCATAATAACGATGCTGTATTTGTATCTATACATGCTCTGCATAAGGTTTCTAAGTACAAAGGCAAGGAGGGTGAATCGCCAAAGCTAAATAAACTAGGTTCGGGTGCCTGGGAGCGTGTTAAGGCAAAAACTAAATCTAAAATTAAAGATATTGCTCGCGACCTTATAAAACTTTACGCCGAAAGGCAACAAGAGAAAGGCTTTGCATATTCTATTGATACATATTTGCAGACTGAACTTGAGGCCTCTTTTATGTATGAAGATACACCAGATCAGGTAAAAGCTACCAGAGATGTAAAAGCTGATATGCAGAGTGAGCAGCCAATGGACAGACTTGTATGTGGTGATGTGGGGTTCGGTAAAACAGAGATAGCGGTCAGGGCCGCCTTTAAAGCAGCTACCGATGGTAAACAGACTGCGGTACTTGTGCCTACAACCGTATTGGCAACTCAGCATTATCATACGTTTAACGGTCGACTTGAGAATTTTCCGGTACGTGTTGATTACTTGAGTAGAGCTAGAACTTCAAAAGAGCAAAAAGAGATACTTGAAGATTTAAAAGAGGGCAAAATAGATATTCTTATTGGTACACACCGATTGGTGAGCAAGGATGTGAAGTTTAAAGACCTTGGGCTGCTTATTATTGATGAGGAGCAGAAGTTTGGTGTATCTACAAAAGAGAAGTTAAAGCAGATGAAGATTAACGTGGATACGCTAACTATGACTGCAACTCCAATTCCACGTACATTACAATTCTCACTTATGGGTTCGCGTGATTTATCTATAATAAGTACTCCTCCACCCAACAGATATCCAATACAGACCGAGGTTCATACATTTGATATGGAGATTATCCGCGATGCAATCAATTTTGAAATAAGCAGAAACGGTCAGGTTTTTATTGTAAACAACAGAATTCAGAATATATATGAACTGGAAACTCTGTTGTTAAGAGAAATTCCGGGAATAAAAATTGCGGTTGGTCACGGACAGATGGATCCAAAGAAACTGGAAGGTGTTATAACCGATTTTATGAATCATGAACAGGATGTTCTTATTGCTACAACAATAATAGAGTCGGGTATAGATATGCCTAATGTTAATACTATTATTGTTATTGATGCACAAAATTTTGGATTGAGCGATCTGCATCAGTTAAGAGGAAGAGTGGGAAGAAGCAACCGAAAAGCTTTTTGCTATTTACTGGCTCCACCACTTTATTCACTTAGCACCGATTCGAGAAGAAGATTGCAGGCAATTGAGAATTTTGCTGAACTGGGTAGTGGACTTAATATTGCTATGCAGGATCTGGATATACGTGGTGCAGGAAATCTTCTGGGTGCCGAGCAGAGTGGTTTTATTGCCGATTTGGGCTATGAGACATACCGTAAGATACTTACCGAGGCTGTGCAAGAACTTAGAAAAGATGAGTTCTCAGATCTGTATAAAGAAGAGCAGGCCGAAAGGATAGAGGCAGAGGAGTTTGTAGATGATGTTCATGTAGAGAGCGATTTGGAACTTATGTTTCCTGTTATGTATATACCTAATGATGCAGAGAGGGTTGCTATATATAGAGAGCTTGATGGAATGGAGAGTGAGACTGAAATCTTGAATTTCACAAAACGTATGGAAGATCGTTTTGGAAAGATTCCTCATCAGGGTAAAGAGCTTATTAGAATTGTAAGGTTAAGACGATTGGCCAAACCTCTTGGTATTGAGAAGATAGTTCTAAAAAATGGGCAAATGTCGCTTAACCTTATCTCAGATGTAAAATCGCCATATTACATGTCTCCTGCTTTTGATAGATTATTGAGTTTTGTGCAATCTAATCCTCGAAATTGCAAATTGCGTGAAGCAGGAAATAAACGATCTCTTGTAATCAAAAATGTAGATACGGTTGAAACTGCAGTTGCCCTTTTGGAATCGATTTAGTTAGTAATTTAAATTACGTAATCGTAAGGACTGTTGAAATCTTTAGCGGTACGTATTTTTACATCTACAGAGTTATATACCCTGGAGTAGGGTATAACACTCTTGGTAAGCCATGCACCACCTCCAATTGTTGAGTCGTGACCAATTATAGTTTTGCCTCCCAATATTGTAGCATTTGCATAAATAACAACATTATCCTCAACAGTTGGATGTCTCTTAACATCCGATAGTTTTTTCTCTACAAAAAGTGCTCCTAGCGTAACTCCCTGATAGATTTTAACATTATCACCAATCTCGCAAGTTTCACCAATAACAATTCCGGTGCCGTGGTCCATAAAAAGGTTATTGCCTATTTTGGCTGCGGGGTGTATATCTATACCTACTTTTGAGTGTGCATATTCTGAAAAGAATCTGGCTATAAGTGGTTTACCAAGTTGATGCAGTTTGTGTGCAAGCCTGTGAATGCTCAATGCAAAAAAGCCGGGATAAGTGAGAATTACCTCTTCTATTGATTTTGCTGCAGGATCTGATGCCACATAGCAGTGGGCATCTTCAAACAATCTTTGTCTTATCGAAGGCAAACTTTCTATAAAAGCCTCAACAACCTCGTCTGCAGTTGATTCATTGGTTCTGCTTGTAATGTTCTTGTGTAGTTTTACAGTAGCCTCATAAAGTTCATCACTAATATTTGTTGTTCCGTTGCACTCGCATACTGGAAACATAGATGTGTAAATAGCTTCAACGGCCTCTTCCAGTTCACATTTATTAATTGGAATGTCAACCGGTTCGGGCCTAAACTGCTTTATAAGTTCAATTGTTCTATCTGTCATGTTGTTGATTTTTAATCAAAAGTACAAATATTTTTTCACTTCCGTTTCTCTCTATATCCACATTTGCCAAGTGTTCTTTTTGCTTTAATCTGTATTTCTGTTGATTAAACAAATCTATAGTAGAATAAAGATTATCTTTATTACCGAAGTATTTTTAGTGTAATATTGATTTTAGATAAAGGTAATAAAAAACGAGATTACCTGTTTGTAACCTCGTTCTATCTGTAGTTTATTTCTCTTTCTCTTTCAAAGCATCGTAAATGAGCTTCTCAAGTTCTTCATATAATTCAGGGTTGTCTTTTACAGCCATCTTGGCGGCATCTCTTCCCTGACCCAATTTTACATCGTTGTAGCTATACCATGAACCACTCTTCTTTACTATTCCTAATTCAGAGCCTATATCAATTATCTCACCCGTGCGCGAAATACCCTCACCATACATAATATCAAATTCAGCTTTACGGAATGGAGGAGCAACTTTATTTTTCACAACTCTCACACGCGTAGGCTTACCAACTTGAGTCTCTCCATCTTTAATTGGAGTTCCATTGCCTCTGATATCAAGGCGTACTGAAGAGTAAAATTTAAGTGCATTACCTCCTGTTGTTGTCTCAGGATTGCCAAACATAACACCTATCTTTTCACGCAATTGATTGATGAATATACATGTAGTATTAGTCTTATTAATTGCCGAGGTGAGTTTTCTTAGAGCTTGAGACATCAGTCGTGCTTGCAACCCAACGTTTGAGTCGCCCATATCCCCTTCAAGTTCTTTTCTTGGGGTTAGTGCTGCAACTGAGTCTATAACAATAATATCAACTGCTGCAGAGCGTATCAGCTGTTCTGCAATCTCTAATGCTTCCTCTCCACTGCTTGGTTGCGAAATAAGAAGTTCATCGGTATTAACTCCCAGTTTTTCTGCATAAAAGCGGTCGAACGCATTTTCAGCATCAATAAATGCTGCTACACCTCCAACTTTCTGAGCCTCAGCAATTGCATGAATTGCTAATGTTGTTTTACCTGACGACTCCGGACCATATATCTCAATCACACGTCCCCGGGGGTAGCCACCTACGCCTAGTGCTACGTTCAGACCTATTGAGCCTGATGAGATAACAGGAATATCCTCAACTTTCTCGTCGCCCATTTTCATTATAGAGCCCTTGCCATAGGTCTTTTCAATTTTATCCATCGCAGCACGAAGTGCTTTCAGTTTCTCACTACTTTTTTCGTTGACTTTGTTCTCTTTTTGTTTTTCTTCAGCCATTTTTAGAATCCCCCATTATAAAGTTTATTTGGAAATATTACTCTCAAAGATAAGAAAAAATATTATATCAATTGGTACATTCCACCTGGAAGTGCTTCAATTATATTTTTCATTTCCAATTCGAGTAATGTCATAAAAAGTTCCGTTACAGATACATTCAATCCTATAGAAATTGCATTAACCTGCATTGGTCCATTTTGCTTTATTAAATTAAATATCTTCTCCTCTTCTTCAGTTAGTTCAGGAAAAAGTTCAATTTGTATAGGTCTTTTTGATGACACCGCATCATCATCCCAACTCATAGTTGATAAGAAATGATCTGTATTCTGAAGAAGAATTGCTTTATTGTCAGATATAAGCTTATTGCAGCCAGTAGACATCTTATCTCTTATACGGCCCGGTAGAGCAAATACATCTCTGAAATATGAATTTGCTATATCGGCAGTTATAAGTGAACCGCCTTTTAAGGGCGATTCAACTACAATTACTGCATCAGACATTCCTGCAACAATTCGATTGCGCATCACGAAATTATGTTTGTCAGGATTGGTTTCACTTGGAAACTCAGTTAGAAGTGCCCCATTTTCAATCATTTCAATAGCTGTTTGTCTGTGCAGATGAGGATAAATTCTGTCTAATCCATGTGCTAAAACTGCAACTGTAGAGATGTTGTTTTTTAATGCGGCTCTATGAGCACAAATATCAATGCCATATGCCAGTCCGCTCACAATCTGCAGGTCTGGTATTTTAACAGACAATTCTTTTACAAATTCATTACAGAAATCATGCCCATAACTTGTTGAATTGCGTGTGCCAATTATACTAATTACTTTTTCGCGATTAAAATTTGTATTGCCTTTTGAGTATAGAACAATAGGTGCATCTACACAATTAGATAATCTTTCGGGGTAACTCTCATCTGTGAAAAAATGGAAATTGAGTTCGTTCTTCACAATAAACTGCAGCTCTTTCTCGGCTTTTCGAAGTACTTCAGGATTTCTTATCTCTTCTATTAATCGTCTTGAAATTCCTGGTATTAATGATAATTTAGATGCGTTTCCTTTAAATATAGACTCCACATCTCCCATTGCTTCCATTAAATTACGTGCGTGTGCTACTCCTACACCTTTAATACAAGTGAGAGCAATTTGGTATAACGATTTATTTGTCAATTTTATAAGATTTAAAAAGATATTCTCGTGAAGCAAAGTTCACGAGAATGTATAGTAAAACAAAATTGCAGTTGTTATAAATGGTTAAATGTAGCCTGCAAATGCTTTGTCGAAGATGTCAGAATTAGAAAGCTTTCCGTTTATCAGATTAACTACCTCTATTTTAGCTTTAGCGCAAAGTGCATTATCTTTCAACCTGATAATCTCTTGATGAAAAATATATTTCACACTCACTTTCTCGATTTTTGATATTGTACATTTAAATTTATCCATACCTAATAATGGTATTTTATATCTTATTTGTACACTTGCAACAACTGCGTCAACTCCCTGAAGATGAAGTTCATGAAAATTGAGACCCACTTTCTCGAGAAACTCGTGACGTGCAACTTCAAAATAGTGTTGGTAATTGGCATTGTTTACATGCCCCTGTACGTCGCACTCATAGTCACGTACTTTTAATTCATGTGTAAAAATAGGTTCTGCCACGAAATAATATTTTGTTGTTATATGTTTGAGGTGAATAAAATATTATCCACCTCAAACATTTTAATAATAATTGATAAGTTACAAAACTATGTCTATCAAAAAAAGTGAATCATTATTTATCTGATTTCTCTTTTAGCCATTCCCTCGCATTTACAAAGGCTTCCATCCACGGAGTAACTTCATGTTTTCTGTATGCAAAAGGATAATAAGCATTTTGCCAAGGGAAAATTGTGCGCTCTAGGTGAGGCATCATGGCTAAGTGGC
>CAYZHS010000017.1:0-8236 GCA_964478295.1 uncultured Proteiniphilum sp.
CCCTAATACTAATAAGCTTAACGATACAAGTGAAGAAGTTGATAAAATTAAATTGGAATTCGCATGCGGAGAAGATTATCCTAAATACTCTTTTACAGGAATTTATACTGTAGATATAAATCATTTAATGTCAATGGATAACGGTACGGGTTTTGGGGAAGACCTTGCAAGTTTTTTGGTTAATTGGGGCCTGTGGTTAATACCTGTGGCAGTAACCATTATTTTATTATAAATATAAAAAAAAGGATTATGTTTTCGATTTTAAGGACATCATTATTTGTGTTATTTGTTTTCGTATGCACATACATGAACGGCCAGAACTTGGAAAAGATGGAATTTTTTTTTGAAGCAGGTTCCGCAAAGGGGATAAATGACGTTTTTAGTTATAACTTCCAGTTTTCTCCAGGATATAAATTAACAGAAAATTTCACATTAGGAGTAGGAATCGGATTTGTAAACTATGATAATAGAACGGATTTAAAAAATGAATTAATAGACAATCATTATTTTCAAACAGGTTGGCATAATGTATGGA
Source organism: uncultured Proteiniphilum sp. (assembly GCA_964478295.1). Lineage (GTDB taxonomy): Bacteria > Bacteroidota > Bacteroidia > Bacteroidales > Dysgonomonadaceae > Proteiniphilum. The sequence goes on from CAYZHS010000017.1 coordinate 536, forward strand.
AGCCTTATCTACATGGAAAATATAGTATTTCGTCAAATCATCGGGTAAACCCCTTCATTAAGGTTGATATTGGCTATGCATTCTTTTCCCATAAGAAAAGACTTTCTTACGTAGATGAAAATGAAAACGATTATGTTACTATACCGTTTGATATAAAGGGAGGGGTTAACTCTACTATCAATTTAGGCATTTTAAAACATTCAAATCATTTTGGAAAGGCATTAACTGTATCCGTGTTTTATCTTTTTCAGCCTGTAACATATAAATATATGTCTAACTCTGTAAGGAAAAACATATCTTCCATTGGGTTTAATGTAGGTGTTATTTTTTAGTTTCCTGCGATTGTATCGCATGGATGAGCATGAAGCCATATGAGTGCGAAATGTACAGTTATATCAGCAACATCCTCAAAGATAGAACTATTTTCGGGGATGTTTTTTTCAAATCACATCAACTTCCTCAATTCATCCTCACTGGGTAAAATATCCCTATATTTCTCCGGTAATTCTGTTGTCAATTTGTAACTGGAAACTCCCATCGGTTTAGACGTATCCCTAAAAGCATATTCTACTATTTTTTCTTTCTTCGATTTGCAAAGAATAATGCCAATGGAACGGTTCTCGTGTGGCAACCGAACCAGATCATCGAGAGCGGAAAGATAGAAGTTCATCTTCCCGAGATATTCGGGTTTAAACGCTCCCCGCTTCAGGTCAAACGCTATCAGACACTGCAGTTGGCGATTGAAGAAAAGTAAATCGACAAAATATTCCTGTTCTTCAACGATAAAACGATATTGATTGCCGATAAAGGCAAAGTCTTTCCCCAACGACATGATAAAGTTTTTGATATTCAACACGATCTCACTCTCGAGAACCCGCTCATCTATTTCATCGTCTGGAGACTCGATGTTGATGTAATCCAATAAATACTCATCTTTGAACGTAAGGAGTGCTTTTCGCCTTAAGTCCGCATCAGAAATGGTTATGGCAAAATTGTTGGGTAGTCTACCTTGCTTGGAAAAAAGATTTGTTTTCAGATTGTTTTGTAAAACTCTATAATTCCAAAATTCTGTTGCACATTTTCCGATGTAAAAAAAGCGTTCTTCCAAAGTTTTCGTCCTGATAAGTATCTCATAATGATGAGAGAATCCGACCGATAAAAAGCTATTCCACCTATCCATATCTAAATCGTCCGACAATGTTGGACGATTTAAAACCAATAAATCTATCTGAATTTCGTCCGACGGTGTCGGACGATTTAGATGGCTCTTATTTTCTGCCAATAAATATTCACACCAACCTTCATAGAATTGCCTCATTCTCTTGATATTTGCTGATGAAAATCCCCTCAATCCGGGTAATTCCTGTTGTAATCTTTCCGAAATATTCTCAATCGCACCCGTTCCCCAGAAATGATTTCGGCTATTTTCGGAAATAAATTTCCCTATACCAAAATAGAGTGAAAGCATTTCACGATTAGCTAATTTTGCAGCCCGATAACGGCTTTGAAGAATGGCACTTTTAATGGCTTTAATTGCTTGGTTAAAATTTGTGATGGATTGTTGTTGCATACTCATTTCGTTTTAAGCAAGTTTGGAAATTGCTCATTTACAAAGATAGTGAAAGCTGAGAGGAATCGTGAGAGTTTACTCACAAAAGATTTCCGAGGCGCATCCTATCTTATCCAAAGATAAACATTTCCCGGTTTATAATTTCAATTCCGGCAGACTGTTAATTGCTTTTTGTTTCAGTTCATCCACGGCACGGGTATATTTTTCAGTATGTTGGATGCCGCTATGTCCCAGTAAACTTGCTACTGTTTTTATATTAGCTCCATTATTCAAAATGTTTACGGCAAAGGAATGGCGGGCACAATGCCATGTTATATGTTTCTGAACTTTAGCTCGCTTGACCCAATATTTTAAAGAACGCAAACACATTGTCTGGCTGGGTAGCTTGAAAATTTTCTCTTCAGCTATTTCTTTTGTTTCTTTCTTTTCCGGTATCCCTATAAGTTGCAATAAACCATCATTTAATGGAGTATTTACCCAACTTTTTGAACTATGCCCTTGTGCTTTTTTCTGATTAAAAGTGAGTAACTTATTTGAATAGTCCACGTTTGAATACACTAAATCTTTCACATCGCAAAAACGAATACCGGTATAGAGGCAAAAAATAAAAGCTCGCCTTACTTCTAAATTTTGTTGAGGATAAGTTGTCCTGATCAACTGTTTCATTTCCTCTATACTTAATATGTCTTTTTTCAATGCTTCCTCATCAGCTTTACATGTAACATTCAAACAGGGATTTTTCCGGAGATAATCTTCTTCAACCAAATATTTGATGATTTTTTTGAAGCGTTTATAGTGCGTTAAGGCGCCTTCTCCTTTACTGATACTTTGCAGGTATTCTACGAATTTTTTCATCATCGCTTTATCAAATTGTTCAGCAGTAATTCTGGATTTGTGTAAAGGGTACTCCAACGCTATGAAATCTTTAAAACGCTTTATGGCTGCCTTTATCATTCGCTTGTCACCTTTGGTGTAATTCTCATAATAGGCATCCATACAATCAAAAATATTTACCTTCTTGAATGATGAAATACGATATCCGGTAGTCGCCTCTTTCATTTGTTGTTCTTTCTCAAAGCGAATTTTTTTTGCCAATTCCAACGTTTCTTTATTTGTTTGACGTTCTACTGGCGTACGTGGATTTTTAGATATATAGAGGTTAAGGCTTTCTTTTCTGCGGTTCTTGACAATGATTTCCTTTCCGGTCTTATTGTCAACCGATTTAGAATAACCTAAATAATACTCTAAATATAAGCTATAAGTCCCATTTTTCAACTCTTTCTTTAAGAGTTTCGGGTTATCGGTACTATTTCTGTCAATTCTTCCCATATATATCTTTGTTTAACTACCTCACAAAGATATAAATATATTTCAAATTTTGGGGCGCCAAAGGGGCGCCAAAAACGACAAAACAAGAGCAAAAATAGGTAAATTAGAAAAATAAGAAAAATATATAAGTAATTTATATATAGTTATTTACCTTCTTTTTGTTCCCTATGTTTTCGAGGTTATATACCCGCTCCGAGTACCAGGTTTTATAAACCCTGACTGATATAATCAGTTGGGGTTTTTTTGGTTTAATGTTATTTGTATCCTTAATCTTTTTTAGACCCAAAGCCATAAGTAATATTATCACACATTTATTTTATTTTGTAAAATGCTTTTTATATAAACATTTTAAGTATTTTCGTGAATACTATCTGATTTTATATTGTTTATACTATATTATATTAACTATTAAAACTTAAGATAAAAATGAGCAACCTTGAAACATCTTACATGGGGATTCCTTTAAAAAGTCCGGTTATATTAGGCGCATGTGAACTAACATCCAAAACAGATGCACTTAAAAGAGCAGAGGACGAAGGGGTGGGAGCTGTGGTATATAAGTCGATTTTTGAAGAACAGATTCAGATGGATAATCTAATGCATGATGAACTGCTTGAGGAGTATAACGACATACATGCAGAGATGATTACCATTCATCCAACTATCGACCGGTCTGAGATTGAGCATTATTTACTTCAGCTAAGAAAAGCAAAAGATAGTGTCTCAGTTCCTGTTATTGCAAGTTTAAATGCTGTTAACGAATCTTCGTGGCTCCGTTATGCTTCGCTTATTGAAGAAGCAGGCGTTGACGCCATAGAGCTTAATCTTTATCAGACACCAACACGATTTGATATCGACGGAGCTGCTATAGAAAAACAGCAAATAGAATTAGTGTCGAAAATCAAAGAAAGACTCTCTATTCCAGTGAGTGTTAAGTTAAGTTCCGATTATTCTAATATTTTAAATTTTGTACAGCGCCTAGATAAAGTGGGTGTTGATGGTTTGGTTTTGTTTAATTCGTTTTTTCAGCCAGATATTGAAATTGAAAAAGAGAAACATAAAAAGTCGTTTAATTTAAGCAGAAGGGGCGATTACAAAAAGTCTCTGAGGTATTCAGGTATGTTATTCGACCGTATAAATGCAGATGTATGCAGCAGTCATGGTGTATTTAATGGTGAGGATGTAATTAAACTTCTTCTTTCGGGTTCTGCATGTGTGCAAGTTGTAAGTGCGATTTATAAATATGGCACATCTGTAATATCAGAAATAAATAAAACTGTTTCAGGCTGGATGGAAAGAAAAGGTTATAGCAGTATTGAAGATTTTAAAGGGAAGCTTTCCGACTCAGTAATGAATAAAAATGATAGCTTGCTTATTTATAAAAGAGCACAGTATATTGATCTTCTGCTAAATTCAGATACTGTTTTTGGAGAGAAGTTATAGTAGTGTTTTAATAATTTAGGATAAGTAATAGGGGGGAACACAAATCTCGAAGTAGATTAAGTTCCCCCTATTATGTTTATTGTAAAAGAAAGTTGAAGTCTTCTTCATCAGAGAGCTCAAGGGGTTCTTGGCCATATTTAAATATTCGTGCTTTCCTTTTACCTATAAGTGCAAGATCATCATTTTCAAGTAAGAGCATAGTTCCTTCACGCAGACCTACAACATATGTTTCCTTGTTGACTTCGATGAACTCGTTAATGCGCATTTCGCGTGTTTCTCCACCATGATTTGCAGGGTTGTCATCCAGGTAATGAGGATTAATTTGAAATGGCACCAGTTTTAGTGTTTTAAACTTAATGGGTTCAACAATTGGCATGTCGTTTGTTGTTTTAAGTGAAGGACATGCTATATTAGAACCTGCACTCCAGCCTATGTATGGTGTGCCTTTTTTTACCTTCTTGCGTATAGCTTTCATCAAGCCTTTTTCTTGTAACATTTTAACCAGCTGCCATGTGTTGCCACCTCCTACTACTATTGCATCTGAATTTTCAATTGCTTCTATAGGGTTTATAAAGCGGTGGATACTTGTGACGTGGTGACCAATTTCTTCAAAACGTGCATTTACCTTTTTTTCGTATTCTTCAAAAGAGAAGGTTACTGCGGCATAAGGGATAAAAATGGCATTCATTGATTTGTCGCCCAGAAATTCTTTAATGTTGTTTTTTGGGTAATCCAAATAATCTTCTCCCGGGTTAGTAGAGTTGCTTATTAACAGTAGTCTCATTCTTTATTTATTTTTGTTGTGAAAATACAAATATAGAGAAATTTAGGCAAAAAATATTTTATTACTGTGAATTGGGCTAATTTTGTATTTTAATAATTACTTTGAAATAATGGAAGATATAATAAGAAAAATAAGAACAGACCTAAGGTTATCTATGAATGGGGTTGTTTCTTCAAGCATGCGAGATAAAGGGATAAATTACAGAATGAATTTTGGAGTAGGGATTCCAAGAATAAACCAAATATCAGAAAAATATAATAAAGATAAAGATTTAGCCGACGTTTTATGGTTGGAAGATGTGCGTGAGCTAAAGATACTGGCTACATTGCTATATCCGATAGAGCAATACAGTAAAGAGAAAGCAAAAAGCTGGATATCTGTAATAGGAGACCAGGAGTTAAGAGAGCAACTTTGTAAAAATCTTTTACAATATTTGGTGTTTGCAGATGAGTTGGTTGAGGAGTGTGTGAAAGATGTAAATGAAACTATCCGTGCAACTGGATATTGGTTGTTTGCCAGATTATGCATAATAAAATCAAAAACAGTAGAAAGTATTAACTCAGGTAATCTGCTTGATATTGCAGTGTCGGATCTTAAAAGTGAGTCTATGCTTGTGCGTCAGTCAGCATTAAATGCTCTTAAGTTTTATGGTCGTCGTAGCCAAGAGGAGTCTAACTCTGTATTGCAGAGAGTTTCGCACTTTGAAGGGTCGGTTGACTCAGTTGAAAAAGAGATGTTGAGCATGCTTAAATTTGAATTCGGGGTAGAGGATTAACTCCACCCCAATTTTATTTCACTCTTTGTAATTTCTCTTGATAAAGAACATGGATATTAATATGTTCAATATAAGGAAGCCACCGCTACCTGCGAAGAAGATTCCTTTCCAATGTGGAAATATTATTAGGGAAACAATTGATGCAATAGCTAAGATTGCTATTATGATCCATAAAACTGTTAGAGCTTTTTTATTTTTAAGCATATTGATAATTTTTATTTTGTGATTTGTTTTAACCAGTTTGTTATGTCTGATAGTACTACTGGAGATATAGTCTGCTCAATTTTACCATACTCATTTGGGAGGCCGGTTGTGCTTTCTTGAAAGAGATGATTTAAGTTAGGATAGACTATTATATTTGACGTTGAGCTACCACCTTTTGAAAGGGCTTCTTTTATTGAATTTAAGTTCTTGTCAGCTGCAACTTGACTGTCTAATTTACCGTTTATTGCAAGTACCGGGCATTTAACCTTTTGTAGGTAAAATGAAGGTTTGGTTGATAGAAAGCTGCGATAGCCAGGAGAAATCATAACGTTGTACTGTGTGTTTAGGTATGATTCTTTATCTATACTCTCTTTAATGTATGGAGGTAGAGAATCCCACAGATTAGACAAGTTTTGTTTTAATTTGATACTGTCATTATCTGTGCCTTTCCATTTAGTTAAACTATTGAGTATCCTTTTATTGATTGTTTGAATTTTTTGTATTGTTTCGGGTTCAAATTTTTGGTGTAACATAGATAATTCGTTTTGGTCCATAACTATCTCTACTCCATCAACACCTGGAGCAGCCATTAGTATAATAAAACTGATGTCATAATTCTCGGCTGCAACTAATGATGCAATCAATCCTCCTTCGCTGTGACCTAATAATCCTATTCTATGAATATCAACTTCTTCTCTTTTTTTTAGATACTCCACGGCGAGTGATGCATCTTGAGCAAAATCTTTTATAGTTGCCTCCGCAAAATTTCCAGTCGAACTATTAACACCCCGCTTGTCATATCTTAAAACAGCAAATCCATTCCTGGTTAGATAGTCTGATATTACAAGAAATGGTTTATGTCCATATATTGTTTCGTCTCTATCGTTTGGTCCACTTCCTGCAATTAATACAACTGCAGGGAAAACGCCCTCTTTTTTAGGGATAGAGAGTGTGCCAGATATAGCATAACTATTGTCTTTTGAGGGTATTGTAATAATTTCTGTAATATATGGCAGAGGTTCTACTGGAGTTTGTGGTCGCGATAAAACCTCTTCTGATTTTCTCTTAAGGTTTAGTGGTAAAGATATACCGCCTTGCTTAAAAATACCTGTTATTGAATCATTTTTGAAATCACCATGATAGTGAAGACCTAATAATTTTGCAGTTATTACAAGTTTGCCATTTGAATATTCTGTACTTGTTGTTGGTATTCCATAAGCTCCCTGGTCTGGACTATCCATAGTGGATTCATAGGCGGAGCCTGTATTGGTTATATTAAAAACAATGCGTAAACTTACTCCATTGATATTGATGTTGCCTATCCAGCTTCCACTTACTACTTGTGAATGCAGAAGTATTGTTGAGAAAGAAAAGAATAAAAATAATAATATTCTATTCATGATGATATGGTTCGTTATTCAATATCGTCATAGCACGATATAGTTGTTCTGTAAAAAGTAGTCTTACCATTTGATGAGTTAATGTCATTTTGGATAGAGATAGTTTTTCGTTCGACATTGATTCTATCTCGTCTGCAAATCCGTAGGGTCCTCCAATTATAAATACCATACGTTTCGAAACAGAGATCATTTTGTT
>CAYZHS010000017.1:8260-15791 GCA_964478295.1 uncultured Proteiniphilum sp.
AAAACAATATAGTCTGATGGTTGTAAGCATTTTTTTATACTTTCACATTCCAGTAATTTTTGTTCTTTCTCAGATGTCTTTTTACCCTTTTTTACATCAGGCAATGTCTTCATCTCAAGTGGTAAATAAAAATTCACTCTTTTAACATAATCATCAATTAGTTGAGATGTTATTTTGTTGTCGGTTTTGCCTACTGCAATTAATAATAGTTTCATACAATTAAACTACATGTTTTTTATGTTGGCTTGATATGTGTTTGACCCAAATCAACTAAAAACAATTCACTTATTACAAATATAGCCGATAATTTTGTATTTTTGTATCAAATATTTTTGTAAAATTATTAACAAAACAGGTGGTTGGTTGTTTATTTGGAAACTGCCTGTTTATCATATACGTTAAGTGATGGATGAGAAAAAGTTAATCGACAGCCTTATAGATTTGGCTTTTGCTGAGGATATTGGTGATGGAGATCATACAACTTTGTGTTGTATTCTTGAAACAGAGATGGGGTCGTCGAAGTTGCTAATTAAGGAAGATGGAATTCTTGCAGGAGTAGAGGTGGCCACAGCTGTTTTTAAAAAGCTCGATTCTGATTTAAAAATTGAGGTGTTTATTAAGGATGGTTCGCATGTAAAGGAAGGTGATGTTGCATTTATAGTTAAAGGGAAAGTGCAATCTATCTTACAAGCAGAGAGGCTTGTTTTAAACATTATGCAAAGGATGAGTGGTATTGCAACTATTACTAACGAATATGTAAAGTTAATGGAGGGTACTTCAGCTAAAGTGTTGGATACTCGTAAAACAACTCCTGGAATGCGTCTGCTTGAAAAACAGGCGGTTAAGATTGGAGGAGGTGCAAATCACAGAATTGGTCTGTTTGATATGATTCTGTTAAAAGATAATCACGTTGACTTTGCTGGTGGAATAGAGAATGCTATAAATCGGGCAAAACAATATTTGGATGATAGGCAAAAGGATTTAAAGATTGAGGTTGAGGTGAGAAGTATAGACGAACTCAACGAAGCGCTCAGAGTAGGGGGTGTTGATAGAATAATGCTTGATAATTTTAGCGTCGAGAAGACACGCGAAGCAGTAGAAATAGTTAATGGACGTGTGGAGCTAGAGTCGTCAGGTGGAATCAATTTTGACACAATCCGTGAATATGCTTTAACTGGTGTTGATTACATTTCTGTTGGTGCTCTAACTCATTCCGTGAAGAGTTTAGATATGAGTCTTAAAGCGATTGAAATTTAAAGGTTGTTCATACAATGAGTGAAAAAGAGGAAAAGCAGGAATTGCTGGATAGAAGATATATGAGAATGGCTTTTATATGGTCTGAGAATTCATACTGCAAACGAAGAAAAGTGGGAGCACTTTTAGTGAAAGATAAAATGATTATCTCAGATGGTTATAACGGCACTCCTTCAGGATTTGAAAATATATGTGAGGATGATAATAATGTAACTAAACCTTACGTGTTGCATGCAGAGGCTAACGCTATAACCAAAGTTGCACGTTCTAACAATAGTAGTAATGGTGCAACTCTTTATGTAACTTCTTCTCCATGTATTGAATGTGCAAAATTAATTATACAGGCTGGTATAAAACGAGTAGTTTACTCAGATGCTTACAGGTTGAGCGATGGTGTTGAATTATTAAGAAGAGCTAAAATAGAACTTGTTTCAGTAGAGCCGGACTAAAAACTATATAGATATTTTGATGGGTTCAGATAAAAAAAGAGGTGTTTGGTTGCCATTATGGGTTGCTATAGGTATTGCAATAGGAATATTCATAGGGAGTAAGTATGGAGTTCTTGGCAGAACCGGCATGGTTGACGGTTTTGGTAAAATGGGCGCTGTTTTAAATTATGTGCGGGAATCGTATGTAGATAGTGTTGATATGTATCAACTTGTTGAGGATGCATTGCCAAACGTTATAAAAGAACTGGATCCGCATTCTGAATATATTTCGGCAGAAAATATGAAACGAGTGAATGAGTCTTTAGAAGGACATTTCTCCGGAATAGGTGTTAGTTTTTATGTTTTAAAAGATACAATAGTTGTAACAAGTATTGTGCCGGGAGGACCATCAGAAGCCGCAGGAATTGCTCCTTGGGATAGGATAGTTTTTGTAGATGATTCTTTAGTGGCAGGCAGGAATATCAAAAATGAGGATGTTCTCAAGAAACTACGAGGCGAGAGAGGCACAGAAGTGAAGCTTGGTATTAAAGGTGCGGATAGCAATGAGATTAATGAAATTATTGTTACTCGTGGTGAAATACCTATGAACAGTGTTAATGCTGCTTATATGTTAACTGATAATATTGGTTTCATAAAGCTTGGTGTTAATTTTGGATTCAATACTTTCAGCGAATTTATTTCAGCTATTTCGAAGCTTAAGAGTCAGGGTGCCAACTCATTTGTGATTGATTTAAGAGGTAATGCCGGTGGATCTTTAGAGGTTGTTGTATCTATGTTAAATGAGTTTTTGCAAAAAGGTGATCTGATTGTTTATACAGAAGGTCGGGATTTTCCAAGGACCGACAACTACGCTAATGGTTCAGGTATTTGCAAGGAAGACGATGTTGTGGTTCTTATTGATGAATTAAGTGCTTCTGCCAGTGAGATATTTGCAGGTGCTATACAAGATCATGATAGAGGTTTAGTTATTGGCAGGCGCTCTTTTGGGAAGGGATTGGTACAGAGCCAGCGTCTTTTTCCTGATGGTTCAGCCCTTAGACTTACTGTTGCAAGATATTATACTGCTTCGGGAAGATCGATTCAAAGAGGTTACGAGAAGGGCAGATATGAGGAGTATGAGATGGATGCTATCGATAGGTACATTAAAGGGGATTATATAAATATTGATACAGTCTCAAATAATCTTATTCCTTATCAGACTTTGGGAAATAGAACTGTTTACGGAGGAGATGGTATAATGCCCGATATTTTCATGCCCCGAGATACAGTTGGACTAAATTCGTACTTTAATACAGTTGTAAACAATAGACTTGATGAACAGTATGCTATGTTGTATTCGGATTCTAATAGAAAAAAGCTGAGCAGTTTTGATAGTTGGCAAGATCTATACAGATTCTTGCGCCAGCAGCCGCTTTTACTTAATTTGGTTAGTTATGCCGATAATAATGGAGTGAGGAGAAGACCTTATTATATTCAGGAGTCAAGTGATCTGTTTGAGAAAAATTTACACGCTTATATTATAAGAAATTTCTTTGGAGAAGAAGCATTTTGGGCTTCATATTATAAAGATGATCCCTTGATTCATAAAGGAGTTGAGCTTATTGAAACTGGCAAAACAAAGAGAGAAAGTGTAATTAAAGAAGAATACAAATGAGCCTTTTAACTGGGTAAAAACCACAATTCATATAAATTCTTGTACCTTTGTAATCCTTAACTATTAAAAAATTATCATAGATTTAAAGTTTATGAGTAAAATTATACAAAACTTTTTAGCACGAAGAGTGCTATCAAGAACAGCTATTCTTTTTATTGACACTCTGATGATTGTTGTTTCTTGCCTTTTTATGTATCTTATTGAATACGGATTTGAAGGGCTTACAGGTGAAGTTAGAAGAGATGGCTACACTCTTTGCTTATTGCTGGTGTTTTTTAACTTTATTGCTTTTGTATCGCTTAGAACATTTAGTGGTATATTGCGTTTCTCATCTTTCACTGATTTGCTAAGAATTGTATATGCATTGATTTTGGGTTATGCTACAACATTAATTGCTGTGGTAATTATTGCTAAATATAATGAGATATTTTATTTAACTGCACAGACTTATATCTCAATATTTTTTCTGAATACCTTTTTAATGATTTTTTCAAGGATCGTAGTTAAAGAGGTATACGAGGTTATTACAGGTAATAATGTTAAACCTGTAAATGTTTTCATTTATGGAACCAAGCAAGCAGGTATTAGTGTGGCAAAAGCTTTAAAAGGGAATAGTGAATTTAATTATCGTGTGTTAGGTTTTATTTCTGATGAGAATCACATGATTGGTAAGGAGCTTATGAGTGTTACTATTCATGCTAATAATGATGATTTATTCAGAGTGTTAGAAAGTAAGAGTGTAAGAACTATAATTGTTTCTCCACAGAAGATGGAGGAAATTAAGAATTCAACACTTCTTGCCAATTTTGTTGATCATGACATCTCACTACTGACTACTGTTCCGATTAACGAATGGGATGGCTCATTGAAAAGTAAAGAACAAATTAAGGATATTCAGATTGAAGACTTGCTGCCAAGAGACCCTATCAGAATAAATATGATGGATATCGCGGCTAATATTGAGGGTAAGCGTGTAATGGTAACAGGCGCAGCCGGTTCAATTGGTAGTGAAATAGTTAGGCAAGTGGCCACCTTTAATCCCAATAGTATAATTTTGATTGATCAGGCAGAAACACCTCTTCATACCCTCGTATTAGAATTGAAGGATAAATGGAAAAATCTTAGAACTGAAATTGTAGTTGCGAATGTAAATAATCTATCCAGAATGGATAAGATATTTTCAAGGACAAGACCGCAATTTATTTTTCATGCAGCAGCATATAAGCATGTTCCTATGATGGAGGTGAATGTTTCTGAGGCTATTCAGACAAATGTATTAGGAACAAAAGTAGTTTCTGATCTTGCATTGAAATATAATGCTAATAAGTTTGTGATGGTTTCGACTGATAAAGCTGTTAATCCGTCGAACGTTATGGGTTGCTCAAAGCGTATTTGTGAAATATATGTGCAGTCGCTAGCAAAGCATTTAGAAAAAAACAGAGAGAAAAAGACTCAGTTTATTACTACTCGATTTGGTAATGTATTAGGATCTAATGGATCGGTTATACCATTATTTAAAAAACAGATAAAACAAGGTGGACCGGTTACCGTAACACATCCAGAGATAATTAGATATTTCATGACAATACCTGAAGCTTGTCAACTTGTACTTGAAGCCGGTGCTATGGGTAAAGGTGGCGAAATATTTATTTTTGATATGGGTAAACCAGTCAAGATATTAGATCTTGCTAAAAGAATGATTAGGCTTTCGGGTTCTCAAAATGTCAAGATTGAGTTTACCGGATTGCGTAACGGAGAGAAGTTGTACGAGGAGCTTTTAAATCATGCTGAACTTACAAAACCTACGCATCATGAGAAAATAATGATTGCTGATGTGCGTGAATATGAATATCAAGAAGTGACTCAATTGATAGATTCACTAATAAGATCTTCATATGAGTATGATGATATGAGAACTGTTAGGAAGATGAAGGAGATAGTTCCGGAATTTCAAAGTATCAACTCTCCATTTGAAGCTGTCGATAGAGTGTTAGAAAAAGTATCAAAGGAGTCTGTTTAATAAGACTCCTCTGATTTCAAATTGCCTTGCATGTCACATAGTTTTGTGTAGTAGCCATTTAGAGCATAAAGAGTGTCGTGCTTGCCAGACTCAACTATCTCACCATCTTTCAGGACACATATTTTATCAGCATTTTTAATAGTAGATAGTCTATGTGCAATAATGATTGTAGTACGATCCTTCATTAACTTATCTAATGCTTCTTGAACTAATCTTTCAGAGTCTGTATCGAGTGCAGAAGTAGCTTCATCTAGTATAAGAATTTCGGGATTCTTTAAAATTGCTCTTGCAATACTTATTCTTTGTCTTTGTCCTCCTGAAAGTTTGCCCCCTCTGTCTCCTATATTAGTTAAATATCCATTTTCTGTAGCCATAATAAATTCATGGGCGTTGGCTATTTTAGCTGCTTCTATTACCTGTTCTTCGCTTGCCTCTTTTACACCAAATGCAATATTATTGTAGAAAGTGTCATTGAAAAGTATTGGATCTTGATTGACATTACCCATAAGCGATCTCAATTCTTGTATTTTGAAGTCCTTTATATTAATGTCATCAATAAAAATACCTCCCTTTTGTATGTCGTAGAATCTTGGTAGAATATCTGCCATGGTAGATTTGCCAGACCCTGATTGGCCAACTAATGCAACAGTTTTACCCTTCTCTATTGTTAGGTCTACACCTTTTATAACCCAATCGTTATTATACTTGAACCATACATCTTTATATTGAATACTTTTTTTAAATTTTAAATTTACCGGTTTTATAGGGTCAGTTATAGGGTTTTTTGCATCTAATATTTTGTCGATTCTTTCCATTGATGCTAATCCTCGCTGCACAGCGTAAGCCGATCTGGAGAATTCTTTAGCTGGATTAATTATACTATAGAATATAGTTAGATAATATATAAATGTTGCTGCATCAATTATATTGTTGTTCCCTAATATAAGTGATCCTCCAAACCACAGCACTATAGCAATTGTAATTGTGCCCAGAAGTTCACTCATTGGATGTGCTAGTTGTTGTCTGCGGGATATTCTGTTAGACATTTTCCTAAATTCATTACTGCCTGAATGAAATCTCTTGGAGATTTTATTTTCAGCAACAAAAGCTTTTATTATTCTTAATCCGCTTAATGTTTCCTCTACTTGCGACATCAGTTCGCCCCATTTGTTCTGCGCTTCAAAAGAGCTCCTTTTTAGATTCTTACCTATACTGCCCATGACATATCCCATTATTGGTAGAACAACTAATACGAATAGGGTTAATTGCCAACTTAGTATTGTCATTGTTGTTAGATATATAACTATAAGAATAGGATTCTTAAAAAGCATGTCAAGTGAACTCATGACTGAGTTCTCAACTTCATTAACGTCTCCTGATATTCTAGCAAGTATATCGCCTTTTCTTTCTTCTGAAAAGAAACCAAGAGGGAGTGAAAGTATTTTATCGTTTATATTATTGCGTATATCCTTTACAACTCCTGTTCGTATTGGTATAATGAAGTATGAACCAAAATAAGCAGACGCTGTCTTTAAAAGTGTCATTATTATTAACGCCAAAGCAAGCATCATTAATGTGAAGCTGCTACCATATGTTTCAATTAATGATGTGACATACCAATTTACATTGTTTAATACTGTATCTATAAATGAATAATCTGTGCCTTTCCAGGGTATAAACTCAAATGTTTCTGTATTGACTTTAAATAGTACCTGTAATATAGGTATAATTGTAGCTAGTGAAAACACATTTAATATTGCAGTTAGCAGATTGAAGAAAAAAGCCAGAAATACATATTTCTTATATGGCGGTAAAAATCTTCTTAAAATATGAATAATACCTTTCATTAATAGTAGTGTTTAAAATTTTGCGCAAGATACACATAAAATATGATTCTGCATTCACACACATATATCCAACTATACTTTGCTTTTTAATTGGAAAGTGAATTTTATTTGATGGTATTAACTCTATTTATTCCGTTTCTCTCGATAGCTTGTTTTCTTGCTTTTTCAGCAATATTTCTGTTTTGTTGTTTTAAATTGAAAAAAAGGTGTTTTTCACAGAATTATTATAAGTGTGGTAATCACACTGTTGGGCTTAGACTCGAAAAAAAGATCGAAATTTATTGAAAATAATGTACGATTTTGTTTG
>CAYZHS010000018.1:0-15775 GCA_964478295.1 uncultured Proteiniphilum sp.
TCAAAGGTTATTTTACCATTGAATATGAGGCAAACTGGGAAAACAATCTACCTGAAATAAAAGAATCAATTGAATATTTCAATTCAATTGCAAATGAAATACTGGAATAAAAGTATATAGACATCAAATTTATTCAATGACAAATAAAAAAGAAACGAATGAAAAGCAACAAACAATTTTTAACATGCAGAAATAGGACGTCTCGGTTTCTATTTCTATTGCTATTCTTTTTCTCTACATTGATTTTACAAGCACAGGTAAATGTGAGAGGAAGGGTTGTTGACACAACAGGGGAAACCCTTATTGGAGTTAATGTAGTGCTTAAGGATACTCGTCAGGGCACCGTAACTGATGTTGATGGTGAATTCAGTTTATCTGTACCTTCAGCAAATAGTACAATAGTATTTTCCTATGTTGGATTCAGAGAACTTGAAGTTCCTCTTGAGGGAAGGAATTACGTTTCTGTGACCATGGAACAAGACACAGAATTATTAGATGAAGTAATAGTAGTTGGTTACGGTACACAGCGAAGAACTAGTGTAACTGGTGCTGTATCAACCCTTTCAGATACAGAATTAATAAAAGCTCCAGTTGTTGGTGTAACCAACGTACTTGGTGCCAGAGTAGCTGGGGTAACCTCGCTTCAACAATCTGGTCAACCAGGACAAGATGGGGCTTCATTGCTTGTTAGAGGTGAAGGAGCCACATATATTGTAGATGGTGTAATAAGGAGTATCAATGAGATTGACCCCAATGAAATCGAATCAATCTCAATTCTGAAAGATGCTACTTCGGCATCAGTTTATGGTTTAAATGCAACTTCAGTAGTTATTGTAACCACTAAACGAGGAAAAGATGGAAAACTTGGAATCTCATACAATGGCAACTATGGTATAAGCCAGAATACAAATCAAATCAAATGGTTAGATGGACCTGGATATGCTTACTGGTATAACATGGCAAGAGAAATGGATGGAGATGATCCATTATTTACATCAGAACAGGTTGAGAAAATGAGAGCTGGAGTAGACGGATGGGGAAACACCAACTGGTACGATGAAGTATTTGGAATTGGATCGAATACGAACCACAACGTTAGCGCAACAGGAGGTACCGAAAAGATAAAGTTTTTTACATCTCTCAGTGCATTCCAGCAAAAGGGTAATGTTGACAATTTCAACTATACTCGATACAATATGAGAGCCAACATTGATGCTAAGATTACAGACAACATTACAATGGTTATGAACGTTGCCGGACGCCTTGATGAACACGATCGTCCCGGTTATTCGGCAAACCCAGATGATTGGCATAATATTCCTCAACAGGCTGTACGTGCATTACCCTATATACCCAAGAAAATGATTGGAAGCGATGGTAAAGAGTATTACACTTCTACTCGCACAGCTTCTTCACCAGTGAGTCCATTGGCAGCAATTTATGAGTCGGGTTACAACAGACCAAGAAACACAACTATTCAAACTAATTTTTCGCTCAACTATGATGCACCATGGATGAAAGGATTAAGCCTGAAATTTATGGGTGCTTATGATAAATTCTTCCAGTTCAACAAGTCACTTGCTATTCCATTTAAGACCATGATGGGAGGTTTTCCTGTGTCTACAACTGAACAAATTAGCTACGTTGATTTCTTCAACAATTCTGGAAATACATCATTAACAGAAAGCGCACACAGTTCTACAAGCGTTGTAACACAGTCAAGCTTTAATTATGACCGTCAGTTCGACAAGCATAAGATTAACCTGTTTGGATTGGCAGAAACACGCAACAATTTCTCCAATACGTTAGGTGCTACAGGTTATGGACTTGACTTCCTGGATTTGGATGAGCTAAATATGATTACAAATACTACTGGAAACGGAGAAGAAAGAGTTCCTTCTATTTCTGGTAACAGCGGCCAATCTCGCTTAGTTGGATTTGTAGGAAGGCTCAACTATGACTATGACAACCGATACCTTTTAGAGGCATCACTTCGTCGCGACGGTAGTTACCTTTTCAGCGGTATGGCTGGATCACAATGGGTAAATCTGCCTGCAGTATCTGCTGGATGGAGAATGAACAACGAAGAGTGGTTTGATGCTGACTGGATTGATAATCTCAAACTAAGAGGTGGTATAGGTAAAACAGCAACTTCTGCTGTTAGTGCTTTCCAATATTTAAACCTGATGACAATTGCATCAAATTCATTAATATTGGGCAACCAAAGACAGAGTATGATTTACTCAGGCACTCTAGGCAATCCATTTCTCTCATGGGCAAAAGCCATCACCTACAATGCTGGTGTTGAATTCATGGCATGGAGAGGTTTACTAGGTGTTGAATTTGATGTATTCTACAAGTATCAGTATGACTTACTGGGCAGCGTGGGAGGTTCATACCCTCCATCTATGGGTGGATACTATTTTGGAACTGACAACGTAAACAAGATAGATTATCGTGGATTTGATTTTACAATCACACACAATAATAAAATTGGTGACTTCAGATATGGAGTAAAATGGATTGGAACTTTAGCTAACCGTAGATGGCTATATTATGCCGGTGATTCTGAAAACACTCCGGATTATCGCAAATTAACTGGTAAAGAGGTAGGTTCTCAATTAGGATTCATTGCTGAAGGTCTATTCCAAACTCAGGAAGAGATTGATAATTCACCTACAATTCCAGGTTCGCCAGTACTACCTGGATACATCAAGTATAAAGACAGAAATGGTGATGGTAAAATCACTTACGCACAAGATATGGGATACGTAGGAAAAAGCCCCTATGCTAAACTGCAAACCTCACTTAATTTAAATGCTGAATGGAGAGGGTTTGACTTTGACCTCTTACTGCAATCGGGACTAGGAAGAACAGTTGCTCTAACAGGGGTTTATCCTTCAGGGGTAATGGACAATACTGTTTTCACTAGAATGTTCTACCATGGTGGAAATACACCGGTTTTTGTTCCTGAGAACTCATGGACTCCTGAAAATCAAAGTGCTGAATTCCCTCGTCTTTCATTGGTGACTGTAAGTACTAACAATGCTTATTCATCTACTTTCTGGTATAGAAATGGTAACTACCTAAGAGTAAAATCATTCCAATTCGGATACTCATTACCCAACTCTATTACAAGTAGGGCTGGAATCGACAGGATTAGGCTATTTGTAGAAGGTTCGAACCTGTTCACCTTCAGCGGATTGACCAAATACAACATTGACCCCGAACAACCAGGAGTTAACAACGGATATTATCCACAGCAAAAGACTGTATCATTCGGGCTTAACTTCTCATTATAATCACTTTAAATAGACTAAAATGAAAAAAATATTTAGGACAATACTCTACGTGACCACTGCTGTTATTCTCTTCAGCAGTTGCTCCGATTGGCTAGACCTTACTCCTACAGATAAACTAACCGACAAAGTGATTTGGGAGGATGAGTCGAGCGTAGACCTCTATGTAAATGGCTTTTACACTTACATAAATCAGTACGGACAGTTTGGATCTGCACAAGCTAGTGGCAACATGACTGAGAGTCTTACAAACACTTTCAAGTATGGATCATATGCACTTGGACATAAAGCGGGACATCCAAACACTTATGTTTTTGACCCAAACTTAATTACTTCTGCAACAGGTGGATTTTATAGTGTATGGTCTGATGCCTACAACAAGATTCGCAGATTGAACGAATTTCTCGATTCTATGGAGAAATATGGTAAGTTTTCTGAAGAGGCAAACAAAAGATGGGAAGCACAAGTACTCTTTTTCCGTGCATTCATTTACTTTCAGCTGGCAAAAAGGCATGACGGTGTAATCCTATACACCTCAATTGAAGAGATGGAAAAGGACAAAGCCAGAAGTTCAAGTGAAGCTACTTGGGATCTTATTGAGAGCGATCTGGATTTTGCAATTGCTAACCTTCCAGAATCATGGACAGGTCAGGATCAGGGAAGAGTAACAAAATATACTGCACTTGCCTTTAAATCCAGAGCCATGCTTTATGCTGAACGTTGGCAACTAGCTTATGACGCAGCTGACGCAGTTGTGAAATCAGAAAAGTTTGAACTTGTATCTGATTACGCTCAATCTTGGAAAGGTAGCAATAAAGAGTCGATTCTTGAATTCAAATATGATATTCTGGGGCCAAATCACACTTTCGACAAAGACTATGTGCCATTGAGTGATGGATATGAATTTGGTGGACTAGGTACTCCTACTCAGGAGATGGTGGAAAGTTACGAAAAAAGTGATGGCTCTAAGATGGACTGGACCCCATATTATACAGCTAATGCAACCAGGCCACCATATGAACAGCTAGAACCTCGATTTAAAGCTACAGTAATTTATCCGGGAAGTACCTGGAAAGGTAAAGTGATGCAGAATTCTGTGAATGGCACTAATGGTACTTTCATGGCTTATAGAGAGCAACCATACAGCTACGGACTCACCACTACTGGTTACTACTTAAAAAAATTGATGGATGAGACTCTTATAGACGTGAAAGGTATTCCTAGCACACAGAGTTGGGTTGAAATACGTTATGCTGAGGTTCTGTTAAACAAAGCTGAAGCTGCTTTTCGTCTTAACAAGATGAGTGAAGCCAGAGATGCTATGAACGAAGTTCGTGCCCGAGTTGGTCTACCAGCTAAAAACTCTTCTGGTAATGAATGGTTTAACGACTATAGAAATGAGAGAAAAGTAGAGTTGGCATATGAAGGACATCTATTCTGGGATATGAGAAGATGGGAACTTGCTCACATTGAATACAACAACTACCGTTGTCATGGATTCAAGATTACTGGTGATAACTATGAGTATATAGATGTGGATTACCAAGACCGTAAGTTTTCTGCAAAAAACTATATTCTCCCAATTCCTGATGCTGAGTTGGCTAACAACTCATTGATTGAACAATACGACAGTTGGAAATAAAAAAAATTAAGAATCGTATGAAAAAAATATATACAATCCTGGCAGTACTAACCGCATTCGTTATAATTCTAAGCGGATGCGAACAGGTGGAAGACCTTACACCTTCGGTATCGCGCTATGGAATCAACAGCCTGAATGCATCCTTTTATGGGGATGAAAGTTCAGAAAACAACTTCTCGAGTGAGATTAATTATGATAACAACGTAATAACAATTGTTTTCCCATACAATTACCCCCGTACATCTAATAACGTATTAACGATGGATGCGCTTAAAAAGGTAAGAGTTGTGGCAAATTTGGACGATAATGTGACAATAACACCTCCTTTACTCTACATGGATCTAACTAAGGAGAATTTCATCACAGTAACAGATCAAACGAAAACAAAAAGAGATTATAAAGTTGTTGCAGAAATACGTAAAAGTGCTGAAGCAAGGATTACAGACTTTAGTATAAACTCTTTAGGAATTTCAGGTATCGTTGATGAAGAGAATAAAACTATTTCTTTAATATCAATTGAAGACATTGGTGAATTACTAGCTGAAGTAAGCATTTCGCATGGTGCAACTATCAGTCCTGACCCAAGAACTATTGCTATAGATTATGATGAGGAGGTAAAATTGACCGTAACTGCACAAAACGGTGTGGATAAAACTATCTATACAGTTCGCAAGGATGTGCCTAATAAAGTTGATAGAGGTATGCGAAACGGTAGTGCTAAGATTTTATGGACTAAGAAGCTTCAGTCGGACTTGGGTATTACAACATTACATAATACAACCAGTTTAGCTGTCACAAAAGACTATGTAGTATTAAATACTCGAAATGAGGCAGGCTTAATTCTAGACCGCAAAACTGGTGCTAAAATTGGTAATATGCCAAATATGGGATCGATTCAGGAAGGATTAACAAACTTCTTTGCTACAGCGGATGATGGTGATAATATCCTTATTAGTAATCTTGCACCAAATGCAGGCACATACAAGGTGTGGAGAATTAATGGTGTTAATGGCACACCTGAAGTATATATCGACTGGACAACAAGCCCATCTATAGGCCGTAAATTATCTGTCAAAGGTAGTCTTGATGGTGATGCTATAATTACAGCTGCAATAATGGGTGATGCTAAAAGCTTTGCTCGCTGGCAGGTGAAAGACGGTGTTCTTTTATCACAAACTCCAGAGATTGTTGCAATCAACGGAATTGGTGGTGCTTGGACTAATAACGCCGACGTTGTTGCTACTAATCCTTCTGATCCTACTGCAGATTATTTTGTTTCATATTATGCTGCACCAAGAAAATTTGCATGGGTAGATGGTAAAACCAATACTGTAAAAGCATTGGGACCTGAAATCAGTTCCAACTGGATTCAGAATGCGGCCGATTACACAGTATTCAACGGCAATCCATACGCAGTGAATATGTCGATTAACTCATTCACTTGGGGAAGCGACGACAAGGTGTATCTTCACGATGCAGGTGCTGTTACCACTTTCACTGAACCAATATGGACAACACCAATTGGTACTTATGGAGGTAAAGATAATGGTGGAACAAACACTAACGGAACCGGTGATGCAATTCTAAAGGTTTCGAGTGATGGATATTATATGTATCTATATTTCATGTTCACAAACGGAGCTGTTGTATGTGTACAATACGACTGTATCGATATGTAAAATGAATTTAATAGAAACTATATAGCCGAGTTGTCTGGGTTATGTGTTTGATTAAAAAGGAGATTTGTGTCAAAAATGATTCTGCTTAGTTTTAGTCGATCACATTACCTGGACAACTTTTTTCAATAGAAATTTAATGTGCAAGTTTCGACTATTTTTTCAATGCTATTCCGGTAAAACAAAAATGAATAATGTGAAAAAACTGACGATTAGCTCTGCAAGAAATAGGTTCACAAAATTTACAATAAGCAAATAAGCAATATTCACAAAAATATGCATATGACAAAAATAGGTTCTTACTTTTATACAGTAATCACAACACTTCTGGTTGGTTTGCTTTTTATTTCAGCTGCATGCAGCGATGATGACAACCCTAATCCCAAATATGAATTCCCCGATCCTCCTAAAGACAACGTAGAAAAACCAAGATATATATGGATTGATGCGGCAGCTAATTTCAAAGATTTCGCAAATAACAGAGAAAATATTACTCGAGACTTGAAACTGGCTAAAGACGCTGGTTTTACTGATGTGGTAGTAGACATCCGTCCAACTTCAGGAGATATCCTTTATAACTCATCTGTACCCGGCTCCGCAAAAGTACAATGGCTTGGGGCATGGGTAGATGGTGTATACTCAAAAGTAGAACGCACCGCTACATGGGATTATCTGCAAGCGTTCATAGAGGAAGGACACAAATTGGATCTGATGGTACATGCCGGTTTCAACACTATGGTTGGTGGACACAGTAGTGGTTTAGGTAGCCAAGGCTTACTATACCGCGATGCCTCGAAAAAAGATTGGGCTACCTCTGAAAACCTACCAATTGGTATAACTAATACGATGGATGCTGGAGGTGGAACGAAGTTCTTTAATCCTGCCAATGAAGATGTTCAAAATTATCTTTGTGACCTGCTGAAAGATTTAGCCAAGTATGACCTTGATGGTATTATTCTCGACAGAGGTCGTTTTGATGGAATGCAGTCTGATTTCTCGGATATTACAAGAAAAAAGTTTGAGAGCTATCTTGGAAATATAAAACTAAACAGTTTCCCTGGCGATATAGTACCTCCGGGTGCAACTATGCATCAGGTTATGGCGCTAACCACATACCCACCCTATTTCACTAAATGGCTTGAATTCAGAGCTAAGGTAATACACGACTTCATGTCGAAAGCACGAACAGCTGTGAAATCTGTTAATCCTGACATCATGTTTGGCGTATATGTGGGTGGATGGTATTCAACTTACTATGAAGTTGGAGTAAATTGGGCTAGTAATAAATATAACCCTAATTTAACTTACAAGTGGGCAACTCCAAAATATAAAGATTATGGATATGCATCAATGATGGATCATATTCTTATAGGTGCATATGCTTCACCACTTAGTGTTTATGGCTCTTCTGAATGGACTATGCAAGGATTCTCAAGATTAGCTAAAGATAAAATAAAAGATGGCCCAATAGTTGCCAGTGGTCCGGATGTGGGTAACTGGGATAGTAACAATAAGGCAACTCAGCAACAGGAGAACCAGGCAATTGTTGAATCGGTTAAAGCCTGTATGGATGAGTGCGATGGATACTTCCTATTTGACATGATTCACCTGAAAATGGCAAATCAGTGGCAATATGCAAAACAGGGCATCGACATTGCAACCGGCAAAAAATAAGCTTTATAATAAGAAAAATAAAATATAACAGCAATATTCATAAAAAGACAACTTAACATAATGAAAGTCCTTACTAAACTATTATTTGCGCTTATAATCACTGTAAGTATAATTTCTTGCAGTAGTAACAAAAACAATGAAGTAGCAAATATCGCACCCAAACTAATGTGGATTGATGCTACAGCAAACATTGAACGTTTCAACAATAAAGATACCATAGACTACTATTTGGAGAAAGTGAAGGATTTAGGGTTTACTGATATTGTAGTAGATGTACGCCCAATATCCGGACACCTGCTTTACGAAAGTGACTATGCTCCCTTGCTTACTGAGTGGAAAGGAAAAGAAATCAACTATTCATTTGACTATGTAGGCTACTACATAGAAAAAGCGCATAGCTTGGGATTAAAAGTACAAGCATCACTCAACACCTTTGTGGCAGGTCATAATTTCATGGACTCAGGTCCTATTTATGAAGGAGGAAAAGAAGAATGGGCAACAATTGTTTACCCACCAAATGAAGAAGTTAAATTTATTCCAATTACTGAAGAGAAGAATAAGTACTCTGCAATGGTCAATCCTGTAAATGAGGAGTTCCAAGAATATATTTTAAATATTTTTCGTGAAATAGTTGAGAAATATCCTGAACTAGATGGTATAATACTGGATAGAGTACGTTATGATGGTTTTACGGCGGACTTCTCAGAACTATCTCGCATAAAATTCGAAGAGTATTTAGGCAGTAAAATTGATCAATTTCCAGATGATATATACCGTTGGAAAAAAGATAGTTTAGGTAACTTTTATCCTGAAAGGGGTAAACACTTCCTTAAGTGGATAGAGTGGAGAGCTTCTGTAATATATAGTTTTATGGCTAAAGCAAGAGGTGTTGTTAAACAAGCCAATCCTGAAATATCATTTGGTACATATACAGGGGCTTGGTACCCTTCTTACTTCGAGGTAGGTGTCAATTTTGCTAGTAAGAACTACGATCCATCTGCTGATTTTGACTGGGCTAGCTCTGATTACAAAGAATATGGTTATGCAGAATTACTAGATCTCTACACTGTTGGGAACTATTACACTACAATAACTATTGATGATTATTTAGAGAATAATCCTGAGGTGAAAAATGAAACTGATATGTGGGCACAACAGGGAACATGGTATTGTGTAGAGGGCTCTAACATGCACTTAAAGTCGATATTAGACGGAAATAAATTTTACGGCGGTATACTTGCCGATCAATTTTATAGCAACCCTGATGGACTTACAGAGTCAATTAAGATGAATTTGGCAACTTCTGACGGATTAATGATCTTCGATATCGTTCACATTATTGAAAAGAATATGTGGGATTATGTCGAAAAAGGAATGCGTGAAGGAGGAGCAATATAAAACTATGTCGAATACGATGTTATATAAAGGAACAATTTTACGATATTTTAAAGTTACAACACTTCTTGTCTCACTCCTTTTTATACTTACTTCGTTTCTTTGGGCTGATAATTCTAAGGAAGAAGTGGTTAAAGGAAAAGTGTCTTCCGAAGATGGTGGTATACCCAACGTAGTGGTTACTGATGGGTTCCAGTGTGTTGTTACAAACAAAAATGGGCATTTTAGCCTCAAACCGCATAAAGATGCGTCATTCATTTACATCTCCACCCCGGCAGGATTTCTGCCGGAAGAGGAGATGAATGTTCCACAATTTTTTAAACGTATTGAGAAAAACAAGAAACAGAAATATGACTTTTTACTAAAGAAGAATCTAAATAATGACGAGAAGCATATCTTACTGGTTCATGCAGATCCGCAATTTTTCAAGGAAGATAACTTCGAACATTATAAGGATGTGGTTAAAGATATTCAGTTGTTAAAAGAAAACTATCCTGGCAGGGATATTCTTGGTATTGATTGTGGTGATTTAGTGGGTGATAAACCTGAATTATACCCTCTCTATATTGAACACCTGAATCGCACTGGAATACCTTTTTACCGACTGCCCGGCAATCACGATCTTCAATTCGGAGGACGTACTACAGAGACTTCCACAGAACGATATGAAAAGACCTTCGGACCAGATCATTATTCATTCAACAGAGGATTGGTACATTACATAGTTCTGAATAATGTCTTTTATGTAGGGCGAGACTATTTTTATATGGGATACATTGATGAAAAAACATTTAGATGGCTTGAACAAGATCTTGCTCATGTACCAATGGGTTCTACTATATTTGTGTCAATGCATATTCCCGGTCGTCTTGATGAAGAAGTAGCACCTTTTCAATACAACTCACGCACAATAAGCACCCAAACTATCAATATCTCGTCGCTTTTCGAAATGCTTAAACCTTATAACACTCATCTACTTACAGGTCACATGCATTACAACCGAAATATTATTCATTCGGAGAATCTTTACGAACACAATACCGGTGCAGTTTCGGGCGCTTGGTGGCAAGGAGACTACGGTCTTGATGGCACTCCCGTTGGGTATGGTGTATACGAGATAGATGGTTCGGATGTTGAATGGTATTTTAAAAGTGTTGGTCATAATAAAGATTATCAGATGAGGGTATTTCCACCTCAAACAACTGAAGAGTATGGTTTGGATGTAGTTGTAAATATATGGAACTGGGACCGAAACTGGAAAGTTGAGTGGTATGAAGATGGAGAATCAATGGGTGAGATGAGACGTTTTGAAGGAATCGACCCAGAAGTAAAAAGAGCTTATAGTGATAAGGAAAAGCTTGATTTCAAATGGATAGAACCAGCTAATACAGATCACCTTTTTAGGGCTAGTCCAAAAAAGAAAAATTCAACAATAAAAGTTGTAGCAATTGATCCATTTGGTAAAGAATACACAGAAATTATTCAACAATGATTATGAGAAAAGTATTGATTCTATTATTAGTATTGGGTAGTCTATCCTCATATTCTGAAATAAATGCAGGCAAAATCATTTCACCTCAACATCCTTATATTCACTATTCGGGTAGGGTTGTGATGGATAATAAGGATATTGTAAGCTTCGACTGGCCAGGTACTTCAATCGGATGCATCTTTTCAGGTAAAAGTATAGGAATCAAAATAAATGGAGGCAAAGATAACTATTTCAATGCTTTTATAGATGGGAAACTAGTCTCTGTCTTTAAAGCTCCAAGTGATACTACTATTTTTTTCGAATCGTTACAACATAAAAACAGACATGAGCTACTTTTGACTAAACGTACGGAAGCAGAAATGGGAGTTACTAAATTTATGGGTTATATACTTGAAGAAAAAGGCGAACTGCATCAATTTACAAAACTGGCAAATAGGCGAATTGAGTTTATCGGGAATTCAATTACTTGTGGTTATGGTACTGAAGGAAGTAACAGAGATGAACGATTTAAGCCTGAAACAGAAAATAACTATAAAAGTTATGCAGCTATACTGTCACGTGCTTTTTCGGCTGATGCGCATTTCATAGCACATTCTGGAAAAGGTATTGTACGTAATTATGGTGACGAAAAATCTGTATCAGATATTTCAGATACTATGCTAGGAAGATATCTTCATACTCTCGACAATGATTCGTCAACTTTATGGGACTTTAGTTCGTGGAAACCAAACTGTGTAGTGATTAATCTTGGAACCAATGATTTTTCTACCTTTCCTCATCCTGATAAAGAAGCCTTTTTTAAAGGATATAAAGAACTCATTTCCCTGATTCGGTTTAACTACGGGAATATTCCGGTTTTTTGTGTTGTAGGACCAATGACAAATGAACCCTGTTTTTCATATGTAAAAGAATTAACAAATTATTATAGAGACATAGAGAAAGACAATCAGATATATTTTAGTGGTCTACCAGATAATCTATTAAATCAAGCCGAAGATCTGGGTTCTGATTGGCATCCTTCTTACACTGGGCAACTGAAAATTGCAACTCAATTGATTACTCCGATAGCTACAGTAATGAATTGGGATTTCGAAAATAAAGAAATATTCCATTTGAATTTAAATTAAATGAGATATTATGTAACACACTAGTAATTGACACATTAAAAACATTAAATAATTTAACAATGATAAACTTTGAAAACCTTTCATTACAATACAAAAAGGAATTACTTGATAATGTAATCCCGTTTTGGCTTACTCACTCTCAAGACAAGGAGTTTGGAGGATACTTCACCTGTCTTGACCGACAAGGTAATGTTTATGATACCGACAAATTTATTTGGCTGCAAGGACGCCAGGTATGGATGTTCTCGATGCTATACAACAATGTGGAAAAGAGACAGGAGTGGCTGGACTGTGCTATTCAAGGTGCTGAATTCCTTAAAAAATATGGGCACGATGGTAATCTCAACTGGTATTTCTCACTAACAAGGGAGGGTGAACCTATTATTGAACCTTACAACATTTTCTCTTACACCTTTGCAACGATGGCTTTCGGACAACTTAGCAAAGCTACCGGAAACCAAGAGTATGCAGAGATTGCAAAAAAGACATTCGACATAATACTTTCAAAAAGAGACAATCCTAAAGGAAAATGGAATAAGGCGTACCCTGGAACTAGAAACCTGAAATCGTTTGCTCTACCCATGATTCTTTGTAATCTTTCACTTGAAATTGAGCACCTGCTCGAAAAGAGTTTCCTGAAAAAAACAATAGATGAGTGCATACATGAAGTTATGGAGGTCTTTTTACGTCCCGAACTTGGTGGTCTTATTGTTGAAAACATAAACATAGATGGGTCACTTTCAGATACATTCGACGGCAGACTGATGAACCCGGGCCATGCAATTGAGGCAATGTGGTTTATTATGGATTTAGGAAAAAGAATGAACAGACCCGAACTGATTGAAAAAGCAGTGGAGACAACACTAAAGACTTTAGAATATGGATGGGATAAAGAACATGGAGGCATTTTCTATTTTATGGACAGAAAAGGGGCTCCTCCACAGCAACTGGAGTGGGACCAGAAACTGTGGTGGGTGCACATTGAGACTTTAATCTCTCTGCTTAAAGGGTATCAGTTAACAGGATCAGAGCAGTGTCTGAGCTGGTTTGAAAAGGTTCACGACTACACATGGAGCCATTTTAAAGACATGGAGTATAATGAATGGTGGGGATACCTGAACAGACAAGGTGAAGTGCTGCTGGATCTCAAAGGTGGAAAGTGGAAGGGTTGCTTCCATGTACCAAGAGGATTATATCAATGTTGGCAGATATTAGAGAAAATTCAATTTGAAAAGAGTAATATTGCAGTTGATGTATTATCTGAAACTTCAAAATAGATATTGATTCGAATCTTATTTTGCATTAAACTCAATTATATCTATTAACACAACTGCAGATATTGCAAATGGAAAAAAGAAAAAGTTAATATTAAACTATTCCGGAATTTAATTAGTAAAACTCGAAAAAAATAACTAGAAATAATTTACGCTATGAACAGAAGAAACTTTTTGACATATACAGCCCTAATAGGAGGTAGTGTAGCTACACAAGGTTGCACATCGTTTAAAACAATAAACAGTAGCTCTGGGAGTAATAAACACACATTATCACGTGAACTACATGCAGATGTAATAATTCTAGGAGGTGGAATGGGAGGCTTTGCAGCTGCACTTGCATGCTGTAGAAACGGACTTAGTGTAATAATGACCGAAGAAACTGACTGGATTGGTGGACAGGTATCTCAGCAAGGAGTTCCACCTGATGAACATCAGTGGATAGAAACTCACGGGGCGCCTAAGTCGTATCGAGAATATAGAAATAGAGTTCGCGATTATTATAGAAATAATTACCCGCTAACTGAGTCTGCTCGCAACCGTGTAAATCTTAATCCTGGTGATGGAACAGTATCAAGAATATGTCACGAACCAAGAGTAGCGGTTTCAGTATTGACTGATATGCTATCTCCATTTCTTAGTAGCGGAAAGTTAAGTATTCTACTAAATCATAAAGTAAAAAGTAGTGAAGTAAACGGTGATCAGGTAATTAATGCAGTAGTAGAAAACATACACACAGGCAACCAGGTAGTGCTAACCGGTGAATCTTTTGTAGATGCAACAGAATGTGGAGATCTACTTCCGCTGACAGGTACTGAATATATTACAGGTACTGAATCTAAATACGACACTAAAGAACTGCATGCTCCTGAAATAGCAGATCCTATGAACAACCAGGCATTTACAGTCTGTTTTGCGATGGATTATCAGCCCGGTGTAGACAATGTACTAGATCCTCCCAAAGAGTACAACTTTTGGAGAAATTATATTCCTGAAATGACTCCACCCTGGTCGGGAAAATTACTAGATCTGAGCTACTCAGATCCAAGAACACTTAACCCAAAAAAATTAGGTTTCGATCCTACCGGAAAGAACTTGGATGGTGTGCTGAACCTATGGAACTATAGAAGGATTATAAATAGGCATAACTTTGTTGAAGGTACATATGATGGAGATGTAACGATTGTAAATTGGCCTCAAAATGATTTTTTCCCAGGCAATCTAATTGATGTTCCTGAAAAAGAATTTCAAAAAAATATCGAAAGCGCCAAACAACTTAGTCATTCTCTCTTCTACTGGCTACAGACGGAAGCCCCACGTCCCGACGGAGGTAATGGATGGCGAGGATTGAGACTTCGTGGAGATATTATGGGTACTGAAGATGGTATGGCAAAATATCCTTATATACGTGAAGCAAGACGAATACGTGCAGAATTCACTGTTCTTGAGGAACATGTAGGAGCAGAAAACAGACGACTGGTTGCAGGTGATGTTAATGGTAAACGTTCTGCAGAGTTTTTTGATAGTGTAGGTATTGGTTATTACCACATTGATCTTCATCCAAGTTCACGAGGTAACAATTATGTTGATTTTTCTTCTCTTCCATTCCAAATACCTCTTGGGGCACTTCTACCACAACGTATGAATAATCTGCTTCCGGCAAACAAGAACATAGGCACTACACATATAACCAACGGTTGTTATAGACTCCACCCCGTTGAGTGGAGTATAGGTGAAGCAGTAGGGCAGCTTATTGCTTTCTCGAAAAAATCAAAAGTGCCATTCAGGGCAGTTAGAGAGCAACCTGAATTGTTATCTGATTTTCAAAAAATGTTGCATAAACAAGGTGTAGAAACAGTATGGCCTTAATTATGTAAAATAATAAACTATGAATAAAATAAACTTATTTTTAGCAAGTATCATGTTTTTTGTAGCATCACAAATTGGTGCACAAACAGTATATTATGATGCTGACCTATTCCAACTTATAGGTAAAACATCAGAAGAGACTGAGACAAGATACGAACGTCTACCTGCTTATATAAAAGAAAACTGTAGACCTCCTGTATGGAATCTTGGCAAAAATAGTTCGGGTCTGGCTTTACGTTTCAGAACAAATAGCAGTTCAATTTCAGCAAAATGGGAACTACTGGGAAATAACAGTATGAATCATATGACAGATACGGGAATAAAAGG
>CAYZHS010000019.1:0-15748 GCA_964478295.1 uncultured Proteiniphilum sp.
GTGATGCAGTGTGTGTAGCGGGTACACATGGTAAAACAACAGTTTCGAGTATGGTTGCTCATCTGTTTAGACAATCACATATCGATTGCAATGCCTTTTTGGGGGGAATTCTTAAAAATTACAACAGCAACTTAATACTCTCCGAAAAGAGTAATTTCACAATTGTTGAAGCTGATGAGTATGACCGCTCATTTCATAGTCTGCAACCCCATATTGCAATTATTACTTCAGCAGATCC
The DNA here is from genome assembly GCA_964478295.1 of uncultured Proteiniphilum sp. GTDB lineage: Bacteria > Bacteroidota > Bacteroidia > Bacteroidales > Dysgonomonadaceae > Proteiniphilum. Next base: position 239 of record CAYZHS010000019.1, read on the forward strand.
CGATCACCTTGATATTTACGGATCTGAGGAGGCTTATAAAAAGAGTTTTGAGAAATTTACATCTCTTATTCGTCCTGGAGGTCATCTTATTATAAAGATTGGAGCAAATCTTAATCCTCAGGTTAACAACTCAGTCAAAGTATGGAGTTATTCCGAAACAAAGGGTGATTTCCATGCCGAAAATATAAGAATAGGTAATGGTGAGATTTATTTTGATTTTGTTTCACCAAAAGGAATAATCAAGGATATATCTTTAGGGGTACCTGTGAAGATTAATATTGAAAATAGTATAGCAGCAATGGCAGCAGCTCAACTAAGTGGAGCAACTACCGAGGAGATAAAAATTGCAATGAAATCTTTTCTTGGAGTAAAAAGAAGATTTGAATTTCACATTAAGAATGAAAATGTAATATATATAGATGATTATGCTCATCATCCCGAGGAACTTAAAGCAGCCTTAATATCAATAAAGGCTCTTTACCCAAATAATAAGCTAACAGCAATATTCCAACCTCATTTATTCACACGTACGAGAGACTTTGCAAAAGAATTTTCAGATAGTCTTTCTCTTGCAGATGATGTAATTCTTCTCGACATATATCCAGCTCGCGAAGAACCGATTGAAGGGGTGAGTTCAAATATTATATTTGAGAATATAACTTCGCCAGAGAAGCAGCTTATTGATAAATCAGATCTCCTGGATTTAATTAAAAACAAGAGACCTAAAATGGTTGTAACGTTCGGTGCGGGCGATATTGACCGAGTGGTTCCAGATATTAAAAATCTGCTAATCGATATATTCAAATAAAATAATAGATTGTGAAGAGATTTCTTATTATATTGATAGCTGCCGTTGTGATTGGTTACATAATTATTTCGGCAAACTATTTTAGAGATTCATCTCTTAACCGAGAGTGTGTAGGTTTTGAAGTGGAAATTAAAGATAGTCTCAAAACTCAATTTATAACAGCACAGGAGATTGAACGACTGGTGAAAAAGTATGATCTGCATCCAGCAGGAAAAACTTTTAAAAATATAAATACATTGGCAATACGTGATACGATAATGACTAACCGATTAGTAGAATCGGCAAATGTTTTTATTACATCAAAAGGTACAGTTATGGCAACTGTAAATCAAAGAGAGCCTGTATTAAGGGTGATTTCTGACACAGATGGTGGTTTTTATGTAGATAAAGATAGGAAGATTATGCCTATAGCATCAAGTTTTGCTGTTTACGTACCAGTTGCTACAGGTGTTATTGGAGAAGAGTTTGCAACGAATGAATTGTATGATTTTGCAATGTTTCTTAATAACAATTCCGATTGGGATGCATGGATTGAGCAAATTGTTGTAAAGCGAGGCAACGAGGTAGAATTAATACCCCGAGCCGGTGATTTTAAAATTATTATGGGTAGCCTTGAAGATTACCCGGCTAAATTGAATAAATTTGTACGTTTTGTTGACGGTGGATTAAATGTTTTGGGATGGAATAGATATTCTGAAATCAATTTGAAGTTCGATAATCAGGTAGTTTGTACCCGAAAATAAAGGATTTCACATTTTAAAATGATGTTAATAAAAAAACAAATATCGTTATGGGAGTGTTTGTTAAACAACAAAATAACTATTAACCAAAAGTATGACGCAATCTGAATTTATAGCTGTAATTGATCTTGGAACTTCAAAGATAAAGGGTGTTGTAGGCCGAAGAAATGAGAATAATGTTATTTCAATATTGGAAAGTGAAATTATTGACTCCGGCAACTCTATACGCAGAGGAATGGTCTACAATATTGAAGAGGCAGGAGCAAGCATTAGAAAACTATTGACAATGCTCGAAAACAGTATAGGAGACAAAATTGGCAAGGTTTATGTTTCTCTTACCGGACAATCGTTGCATACTCTGGAATTCAGAGAAAGAAAGATTCTCTCTTCTGGAGGTATAGTAACCCAGGCTGTTGTTGATCAACTAAACAGCTCTGCGGTGAAGTATACTCCGGATCTAAAAAGAAATTATGTTGTTGCAGACGTAGAATATTACATAGATGGTAAACCAGATAAAAATCCAGTAGGTGTTGCAGGTACAGAGATAGAAGCTTCATTTCAGATAGTTGTAGGCAGACCTAATCTTCTTTCAAACATAGAAAAAAGTGTTACTGGAAAGGCAAAACTACCAATAGCCGGATACATATTTGGAGCATTAGCCTCAGCAGAAGTCGCACTTAATGAAGAAGAGAAGGAGCTAGGTTGTGCGTTTATTGATTTTGGAGCAGGCACTACTACTTTATCTGTATACAAGGATGGTGTTTTAAGAAGGGCGGTTGTTATTCCCTTTGGAGGTAAAAGCATAACAAAGGATATTAGTGCTTTAAATTTCACTGAAAGTGATGCTGAGCAGTTGAAGATTAAATTTGGTAAAGCGATGGAAACTCATGAAAGTCCTTTCTTTTCATCTCCTTTTTCTTCAAAGCCCGATGTAGATCTTTCTGAACTTAATAGGGTAATAGGATTGCGCCTTGATGAGATTACAGCTAATATAGTTGAACAGATACGTTTATCTGGCTTTGAGAACAAACTTGGTGCAGGTGTTATTATAACAGGAGGTGCATCTCAAATGAAAAATCTTAGTGAGTATCTTGTTCATAAGCTTAAAATGCCGGTGCGAAGAGCAATAGCAAAGAAAACATTTATAAATAATGCCCCCGATCTATTAAGTAATCCCTCATTCACACAGGTGCTTGGCATGTTATTGTTGGGAGAGGAAAATTGTAAACTGGAAATTGAAGAGGTGGTAGAAGAAAATATCGATTTAAAAGAACCTGAAAAACGAGCAGCTTCAAAACAAAGTCCTAAAGAGGGCAAGAAGAAGAAATCGCAAAAGCAGGGATTCTTAGATAAGTTTGGAGATGTCTTTGGCAATATGTTTTCTGATGATGATGAATAAATTAAATGAGGTGATTTTATGATGGTAGATTTATTAGATTTTCAAATAGAGAGCCATACAGACGCAATTATAAAAGTAATTGGTGTTGGTGGTGGAGGGGGTAATGCTGTGAACCATATGTTTCAGGAAGGTATACATAATGTCTCCTTTGCTCTTTGTAATACCGATAATCAGGCTTTAATGGAATCTCCTGTACCAGTTAAGGTACAATTGGGATCGCACACCACCGGAGGTTTAGGTGCAGGAAATAAGCCTGAGATTGCACGAAAAGCGGCTGAAGAGAGCGTCGATCTAATTGAGGACTTAATGAATGATGGCACACGAATGGTGTTTATCACTGCCGGAATGGGAGGTGGCACAGGTACTGGAGCAGCTCCTGTAATTGCAAGGGTTGCAAAGGATATGGGAATTCTCACTGTTGGTATTGTTACTATACCTTTTGTTTTTGAAGGTTCCAGAAAAATTGTTCAGGCTCTCAAGGGTGTTGAAGAGATATCTAAAAACGTAGATGCTTTGTTGGTTATTAATAATGAGCGTTTGCGTGATATATACAGCGATCTTACAATGCTAAATGCATTTGCCAAAGCCGATGATACGCTTACAACAGCTGCTAAAAGTATTGCAGAGATTATTACTGTACATGGGCATGTGAACCTCGACTTCGCAGATGTTAATACAACTCTCAAAGATGGTGGCGTTGCTATTATGAGTAGCGGTATGGCAAAAGGTAGTGACCGAATTAATGAAGCAATTAAAGATGCTCTGCACTCGCCACTACTTAACAATAATGATGTATTCAGTTCAAAGAAAATATTAATCAACCTCTGTTTTGGAGAAGAGAATCCTCTAATGATGGAAGAGATGAACGCTTTGCACGATTTCATGTCGAAGTTTAGTAAGGAAATTGAAGTTATTTGGGGTGCAGCTGTTGATGATACACTGATAGATGAAGTGAAGGTAACACTTCTTGCTACCGGATTCTCTATCAACAGTGTTCCAGGCATAAGGGAAATTAGGGATGAAGAGACTAAAGCTGAAGAACTTGAGCGTAAATTCAAGGAAGATGAGGAGCGCAAGCAAGAGGCAAAAGATAGAGAACTTATAGAAAAATATTACGGTAAAGCAGGTCTAGAGTCTCTATCTACTAATAATTACAGGCAGGAGCCATTTGTTCTTACAATTGAGGAGTTAGACGATGACAAGATGTTAGAAGCGTTAGAAAAAAATCCTGTCTTTAAGCGAGACCGCACTTTCAATCCTAGAACATATCACACCGATATTCAGCAGCAATCAGCAACATTATTTGATTAATAATACAACATATATGACATTATTTGATATAATTACAGAAGAGATAAAAAAAGCAATGCTAGCTAAAGACAGAGTTAGACTAGATGCATTAAGAAGTGTAAAGAAAGAATTTATAGAAGCTAAAACTGCAAAGGGAGCCAGCGATGAATTTACCGATGATAAAGCTGTTTCCATATTGCAAAAGATGGTTAAGCAGCGCAAGGAGAGTGCAGATATTTATACACAACAAAATCGCGCAGACCTTGCAGAAACAGAAAATCAACAGATGAAAGTTATTCAGGAGTTCCTTCCTGCACAGCTTTCAGCTAACGAAATCGAGGCAGTTGTTAAAAAAGTAATTACAGAAACTGAAGCCTCTTCAATGAAAGATATGGGAAAGGTTATGGCAATTGCTACGAAGGAACTTGCCGGTAAAGCCGAAGGTGGTATTATTTCAGGAATTGTAAGAAAGCTTTTGTCTTAAGAATAGTATTGGCATTTTCCTGCTAGTACATATTGTCGAATGCTTCAAACTCCTTTTTGTATCGTTTGTCAATTCTATTATTCTTACGAGCTCTCTTTTCCAATTTTTTTAATTCATCTTCTCTTTTTCTATCTCTATTAAAGTTGTCAGTCAACAAAGTAATAGAGATAGTTTCTTCATCAATCTCATTAAATCTTAATACAACCGTTTTCTCTTCTATTACATCATAGTTAGCCAACCTAACCAAATAGTCTTTGCCAGAATTAAAATTAAAGCTAATTGAGTTATATCCCAATGCAGAAGTGTTTATTGTAACGCATTTTTCGTTATCTGTTAAGTATACCTTCCCATCATTTCCTGAAACACCTGCAGCTATAGTCTTACCCGATTTGTTTTTAGATTCAACCAAAATTCCTTCTGCCGGATAATTGTTTAATTCTACCACTTTAACTATACATGTGTCACTCTTTGATGCGGTTAATTCTTGCAGGTTAGATTTCATACCGCTATATTCATTAGTGTGAATAAGCATATAGTTATCAACAATCTCATAAGTTCCTTCACCTACTTGCGCCGAAGACAATCCTCCAAATCCACTTATATGGAAAGATACACTATTATTTAAGAAGAATAATGAGTCGCTACCATTTTTATATGTACCACTCAATGTTTGAGCATTAATTATTATTCCGTGTATTAAAGCTATTGACAAAAATATTAATCTTTTCATACTTGTTGTGTTTATTGAAAGAGCAGGGTTATTTCAAGAAGTACAAATGTACCATTAATTTTTATTAGTAGAAAAGTTAAGATAAAAAAACCGCCCTCATGAAGAGAGCGGTTTATAATATTAGTCAAGTATAATATTCTTTAAACAGAATTATTCTACTTCGGTAGCACCAGTTTGAGCTTGAGTTCCCCATCCTGGATTTTGGTATACAACTGAAGTGTTGAAATTTGACTTGTCTGAAGCTGTAAGTCTGAATACATCCATACCAATTGGTTCAAGATAGTGAGCAGGTGTAAAAAGGAATCCACCTTGTGAAGCAATATTATTGTTCACAGTAATCTTTTCGTAAGGTACTATATACTCACTTAAAGTTGACGATGACATATTGCCTGTTGCTGGGTCAACTATAGTTAAGTCTTCAAGTTCAGTTTCATAAACAGTTCCCCAGAAACGCATACCTTCAACTTTATAAGGATTGTTCTTGAGTTGGTCTAATGCTCTCCAACGCTTCAAATCGTCCCATCTGAATGCTTCTGCAGCAAGTTCATTTCTACGTTCTCTGCGAATATTATACAATACAGGATCAATTAGCTGACCATGCGAATATGCTCCAAAGTCACCTTTTGCTTCTTCGCTCATAATAGTAGCATTTATTGTTTTATTGAAATCTTCATCAACTTTAGCTCTTCTGCGCAAAGCTTTCCAGTAGTTGCTTGCAGTTGCATCAATTGTACTGTTCTTTTCATATGAAGCTTCCATATAAATCAACATGGCTTCAGTGCCTCTAAAAACAACTCCTCCACTTGTGCCAGCATTATGGTCTTGTGCCATAACTGGTGAGTAGTGTTTACCTTTTTTAATCATAAAACCTGTGGTTGCCTGGCTTCCTGCATCTCCAAAGATAAGTCTTATATCAGCAATCGCAGGTGAACCGTCAGGTTGGTAGAAGTTTACATCACCAGGTTTCTTTGTAAAGATTACTATTCTCGAATCTCTGTCCTGAAGTGTAGCGTTCACACCTTCTTTTTCCCAATCAGTGTCATAGCCTGAGCCTGTAGCATATATAGGTAAACCGTTGCGCATTACAAATGAATTTATCATTCCTTTAGTCCAGCCTGAACCTCCACCATTTCTAGTTAATTCCATTTGAAGGTTATTAATAATGCCAACTGCCCTATTAAATTCTTTCCACATAAGAATCTCATCATATTTCTCCATGTCTATATCAGCAAACATCATATAATATGGATTCAATGAATTTAATGAAGCATCCATACCTTCTGCAGTTTCGGTGTTTTCTGCTAATTTGTTTACTATTTGGTCGCCAACTATCTTAGCAGACTTCATAGCTTCATCAAGGAAGAAGTCAATTTCATTGTCTATATTGAAACCTTGAATTTCAGCCTGATCACCTGGCCATCCAGTACCACCTGGTACAAATGAAGTTCCTTTGTGATGCTTTTCCCATGTTCCTTCATATAGCGCAACGCGAGCTTTTAACAGGTGAGCAACATTCTTTGAGATTCTATTTTTGCCGTATGGAGGAGTCTCCATAAGTAACTCAATTGCTCTATCCAAATCTTCTAAAATAAATCTGGCAACCTGATTTCTTGGCTTTCTTTTACTTGCTTCAATAAGCAATTCTTCAGTGTCTGTCAATACTTCAGTTACAATTGGGAAATCACCAAATGCTTTTAGTTTGTCGAAATAATTGTAAGCTCTAATAACATACATCTCACCAATGTAATGTTTAACATGATCCTGGTTACCGCTTATTTCTCCTGCCTCATATTTAGGGAGTACATTTTCGAGGAAATAGTTATTTGAACGGATATTATTCCAGTCCCAGCCACCACTACCTGATGGTACTTTTTTCTCTCCTGGTTGCCAGAAAGTTGGGTAACCCGTACCAGCCTGATTATCGGTGTGATTATCAATGCCAAACAGATTGATTCCGTAATTTGATGTAACTGTTTGGAACGTATAATTATTTATAGTATACGCAGCAAGATCATCTACAGTTCTGAAATACATCTGTGGAGTTACTTGATCAAGTGGCTCTCTGTCTAGAAAAGAGTCGCACCCAATAAGCAGAGTAACTATTGCTGTTAATATTGATATTTTTATATATTTTTTCATCATTGTCATATTCAACTAGATTATTAAAGTGTTACAGTTAAACCAACAGAAAATGTTTTAGAAAGAGGATAGGTAGCTCCGTCCCATCCACCAACACCTACTGTTTCAGGATCATACATTTTCAATTTAGTAATAGTAAGAAGATTCTCACCAGAAACGAAAAACCTTAAATTCGAAACGCTTATGTTATCAGTCAAAGATTGTGGTAAAGTATAACCAAGTGTTACGTTTTTCAATCTGGCATAAGCAGCATTCTGAAGATATCTTGATTGGCTATGCCTGTTTCTACCATTTTCAAGTGGACGTGGGTAATATGCATCTAAATTAGCTCCAAGTGGACTTGTTGTTTCAGCAGGTCTAAAGTAATCTAGATGTGGTTCAAAAAAGTTGGTCTGCCAATATCCTACTGCACCCCAGAATAAAGTTGTACCACTTCCTGGCATATAGTCTCTTTTAAGTGTGCCTTGTAGAAATACTTTCAAGTCGAAACCTTTATATGCAGCATCAAGATTTAAACCGAAATTATATCTTGCGTTTGAGTTTCCGATAATTTTGCGGTCTCCCGAATTATCAACAGTGTTTGTACCACCATCAATTTTACCATCACCATTTAAGTCTTTATACATAATGTCACCAGCTCCCCAGTTTGATCCAAGGGCACTTTGTCCACCATTATTTAATGAGTTCAAGTGTGATTGCATCTCTTCGTTTGTTTTTGCAATACCTAATGTTTCATAACCCCAAATATTACCAATTACAGCACCAGGGTAGTAAAGAGATAATGATTTGGATTGGTTAGGATATTTGTCGATTGTAACAGTATTATCAGATAATGATAAAGTAGCACCATATCTGAAATCATTTACAACATCTCTCCAATTTAATTGCAATTCCCATCCTTTAGAAGTCATATCCAAATTGTTAACACGTGGAGTTTCTATACCTAGAATATGTGGTAGTTCTGGTGCTGGTCCAACCATATCTAATGATTTTCTCTGGAACCAGTCGAAAGACGCATTAAATCTGTTTCTTAACATCGAAAGATCAAAACCTACGTTAAGAGTTTGAGTTTTTTCCCATGTTAATAGTGCCGACACAAGTGAAGATTCCCATGCAGTATTAGGTCTTGCACCATTAAGTAACCAAGATCCATTTGCATTACCTCTACCAATTACTCTATAGAAAGGATACCAACTGTCAGTGTTCTGATTTCCTAATTGTCCCCAAGAAAGTCTTGGTTTAAGGTTGCTTACTATATCTGTGTAATCTTCAAAGAATGCCTCTCTTGCAATATTCCAACCTAAAGAGAATGAAGGGAACCAGTTCCAGCGTTGATCAGCAAGAAATCTAGATGTACCATCATAACGTAAGTTTGCTTCAACTAAATAGCGACCCATATAGTCATAGTTGATACGTCCAAAGTATCCTGCTGTTGCCCAATGTCCATATCCACCACCAACTCTGGCATTTGTTGTTGTTGTGTTCAAAGTTGGTATTCCAGCTGCAATATTATCTTGAGTTCCCGATAAATTTCTGTCGGTATATAATTCTGCCTGAAATCCAAGTAAACCTTTAATATTATGTCCGTAACCTAACTCAGTACTGTACTCAGTATATATGTTTGGATTAAAGAAGTTACTCTTATATGCATACTCGTTTACAGTAGTTGTGTTATTAGAAATAGAATATGGTATTTCGTTAACGTCATAAGCGTAAGTTGTTTGCCAATCTCTATGTCTAAAGAAGTTTCTTGTATTGTAGTTAAATTCTACATTAGTAATCCAATTTTCAATAGGTTCTAAAGTAAACACAAGCTGTTGAGTTAGTATATCATTCTGTGTTTTCTCGCGACCACCATTTTGAATTTGGTATACTTGCGATTCTGCTGTATAGAAACCGTTTGGATCTTTTAGAGGAATAACCGGCCAAAATCTAACCATATCGAAATAGAATTGATTCCAGCTGATATCATCTCCACCAGTATGCGAAGGTGCTTCATAATCCGTTCTGCTAAAACGTGCAGTATATCCCATTTTCAACCAATCGGCAAGTTCGCTGTTAATTCTAGCATTAACAGTATATCTTTGTTTACTGTCATCGCCATAATTTAATAGACCTCCTTGATTTAGGTAGTTACCTGAAAAGTAATATTGAGTATTTGCTCCTCCACCGTTGATACTTAACGAATGCTCCTGAGTAAAGCTATTGCCAAAATGTGTTTTAAGCCAATCAGTATTTCCGGCAGGCATAATATCTTGTCTTTCAGGGTCGTCAAAAGAGTTCCAGCGACCATTGCGTTCCCACATAAACTGAGTAGACTTTCCTTCCTGGAAATCTAGAATTTGCTGTAGTTTAGTGTTGCTATACATAGGAGCTTGACCTCCATTGCCCAGCTGATCATTTATTGCAAGTGCAAAATTATAAGAATCAGCCATTTCAGGCATATTCAGAGGAGAAAGAAATCTAAAACTATTGTTGTAATTGACAGTAGGTTTACCTTCCTTACCCTTTTTTGTTGTAATCAAAATAACACCACCTGGTGCACGTGATCCGTATATTGATGATGCTGCAGCATCTTTAAGTACCGAAATACTCTCAATGTCATTCGGGTTAAGAGTATTCATATCACCTTCCATACCATCAATAAGTACCAGAGGTGAAACACTCGAGCCTGTTCCAATTGTCCCAACGCCGCGAATGTTAAATCTTTGCGACGAATTTAGAGCACCTCCACTAACACCTGTTGAAATATTCATACCAGGAACAACTCCTTGCAAAGCTTCAACTACACTGTTAATTGGACGAGCTGTCAGTTCTTCAGCACTAACTGCAGAAACTGCACCTGTTAGGTTCTCTTTTTTCTGTGTGCCAAAACCTACTACCACCACTTCGTCAAGAAGTTCAGTGTCTGAAGTTAGTACAATGTCAATTGTACTTCTTCCGTTTACAGAAACTATCTGTGTTCTCATACCAACATAACTGATTTGTAGTGCACCATTAGCAGGAACATCAGTTAAAGTGTAATTTCCGTCAATGTCGGTTACAGTACCGCGAGTCGCATCACCTTCAACGATAACGGTAGCTCCAATTACCTCGAAGCCGGTATCGTCTTTTATAGTACCACTCACAGTTACTGACTGTGCAGAAATTGAGAAGGCAATAAAACTCAGAAAAAGAGTCAATAAGCCTCTCAAATCAAAAAGTTTGGTTTTTTTCATTCTCTCGTTTTTAGTAAATGATTAATTAATTGTGATTAAGTGTTTGCCATAAATAAATTAAAATTTGAAAAAGATAACCTGACTAATTTTAATATATAAACGACATTTTTATTATTAGACACACAAATATAAGGGTAAAAAACACACATATAAAATTCGATTAACATGTTCGCTCTTTAGACGAATAAAAATTAAGATAAAGTAAGTATCTATATAATTATTTAGGAAAGTATTTTGTAAGAAAAAAATGCCCCTGACTAAAAAAGTCAGAGGCACTTTATAATCTTTTATTATTTAACAGCCAGGTTTTACAATCCTTTTTCTGATAGATAACGTTCTGCATCCATAGCTGCACGGCATCCAGTGCCTGCTGCAGTAACTGCCTGACGATAAATAGGGTCAGCAACATCACCACATGCAAAAACACCCTCAACATTAGTCTTTGTGTATGGATGCTCAGTTTTGATGTATCCTACATTATCCAGATCTACATATTCTTTAAATATTTCAGTGTTAGGTTTATGTCCAATAGCAAGAAAGAAGCCATCTATAGCGATATCAACTTTTTCTTCGTCTTGTTCTCCCATCCTTTTTATTAAATGAGCACCTTCAACTCCATTATTACCAAAAAGTCCCACCGTATTGTGTTCAAACAGAATCTCAATTTTTGGGTTGTTCTTTACGCGATCTTGCATAATTTGTGAAGCTCTAAGGTATGGTTTACGAACAATCATATATACCTTATCTGCTAAACCTGATAAATATGTTGCTTCTTCACAGGCTGTGTCACCTCCACCCACAACAGCAACTTTTTTCTTTCTATAAAAAAATCCGTCGCATGTGGCACATGCAGAAACACCCTGACCTGCATATTTTTTCTCATCGTCAAGTCCAAGATACTTAGCAGTGGCACCAGTTGAAATGATTACAGTATCTGCTTCAATAACTTTTTCGTTGTCAATTGTAACTTTAAGCGGCCGTGTCGAAAAATCAACAGCAGTTGCTCTTCCTGATAATACTTCAGTACCATACCTTTGCGCCTGTTTCTTTAAATCCTCCATTAACTCAGGACCGGTTATCCCCTCAGGGTATCCAGGGAAGTTTTCAACTTCTGTAGTAGTAGTTAGTTGACCACCCGGCTCCATTCCTTCATAAAGCACCGGACTTAGGTTTGCACGAGCGGCATATATTGCTGCAGTATAGCCTGCAGGGCCTGATCCTAAAATCAGACAGCGAACTTTTTCTCTCATATATTTTTTTGTTTGTTTATTTACTCAAAGATACAAATAAACTATTTATTATTAAACTACTATTATATTTATCTATTCATGTTAAACAGATAGAATAGTAGTACATAACTATCTGAGGTCAATAATTTCTAAATCTCGGTTTTTTGTAGTGTCAAATACAAAGTCGCTATCAGAGAATTTATAGTTATCGTTATAATCTGTAATATCTATCTTCGATTTCATATTGTTTTTCATTGTGAATTCAGCCTGTAATAGTCTACTCGAAGTTTTATCAATATAAACTGTAATATCTTTAAATTCAGTATTTCCGTTTACAGGAATCATATTGATTTGGTAAACACTTCTATTTTTCAGACTCTTACTTATTGGTGATTTTAACACATATCCTTCTCTGTATAATCCAAGCAGGGCAAGTGGACTAATAGATGCGAGTTCACTATCTGAGGGGTTGCTAACATTTACTTCTTTGATACTTTTCATCAGAACCCATTGGGTTTTGCCATCAAACCATACGTCCATATCTGTTGTCTCAAGATGAAATTTATCACCTTTTACAGATGCTTTGCCTTTTTGAGTATCATACTCTTGTCCCTGTGAGTCGATAGTTGTAAGTGTAAACGATAATTTGATACCATCAGATGAGATGTAATCTTTATATGTTTTGTCAACTATATTTCTAGATTCTGCAGAGTTTTGTGCAAATATTCCTAATGAAAGAAATAGTGTAAATATTGTGATAATGCTCTTTTTCATACTGTATGCTTTTTATTTAACATTAAGACAATAATAGCCGAACTAGGTTTAATCTAATTAATTTAATGAGTCGAGGAGTTTTTCAAGCGAATACTCATCTTGAATAAACACTTCGCGTGGCTTGCTACCTTGTGTGCCACCTACAATACCGGCGGCTTCAAGCTGATCCATTAACCTCCCTGCTCTATTATAGCCAATTGAGAATTTTCTTTGAATAAGAGATGTTGATCCTTGTTGATGTACAACTATCAGGCGAGCTGCCTCTTCAAACAAAACATCCCTGTCGTTTAGATCAACTGCACCTGGACCAGTTTCGGCCTCTGTTAGTACTTCTGGCAGGGGATAGGCTGTCTCATAACCTTGTTGTTTAGCAATATATTTAGTTATGTTGTCCAGTTCGGGAGTGTCAACAAAAGCGCACTGTATACGTGTTATTATACTACCCTGCGAAAAGAGCATATCGCCTCTGCCAATAAGCTGGTTAGCACCACTCATGTCAAGTATAGTTCTTGAGTCTATCTGAGAAGTAACTCTAAATGCCATTCTTGCGGGGAAGTTAGCTTTAATTGTACCGGTTATAATATTTGTTGTGGGTCTTTGTGTAGCAATAATCATATGAATTCCAACAGCACGTGCTTTTTGTGCAATTCTGGCAATTGGCATTTCTATCTCCTTACCTGCAGTCATAATTAGATCTCCAAACTCATCAATTATAACTACTATGTAAGGCATAAACCTATGTCCATTGTTAGGATTGAGTCTTCTCGACTTGAATTTTTCGTTATACTCTTTTATAGTTCTTACATGAGCTTTCATAAGAAGCTCATATCTGTCATCCATCTCCTTTGTGAGTGAGTTGAGAGTTTGAGTAACTTTTGTTACATCAACAATAATAGGTTTCTCCTCGTCGGGTAGTTTAGCCAAATAGTGATGTTCTACAGTTGAATATAGGCTAAATTCCACCATTTTGGGGTCTATAAGCACCATCTTCATTTCAGAAGGATGTTTCTTGTAAAGTAAAGAGGTTATAATTGCGTTAAGCCCAACTGACTTACCTTGACCGGTAGCACCGGCTACCAATAGGTGAGGCATCTTTGTTAAGTCGAATATGAAAACCTCATTTGTAATTGTTTTACCAAGAGCAACAGGCAGCTCATAATCGCATTCCTGGTAACGCTTTGAAGATAAAACCGAATGCATTGAAACAATCTGAGGTTCTTTGTTGGGTACTTCAATCCCAACAGTTCCTTTGCCCGGCATTGGTGCAATAATACGTATCCCAAGTGCAGAGAGACTTAGTGCAATGTCATCTTCAAGGTTTCTGATCTTTGAAATGCGTACACCCGCTTGAGGCACAATCTCATAGAGTGTTATAGTTGGTCCAACTGTAGCTTTAATTGAAGTTATTTCAATACCATAATTACGGAGAGTGTGAATAATTTTATCTTTATTCTCATTCTGCTCAATCATATTCACCTCACGGTTTCCGGAGTTATATATTTTTAGAAGATCGAGCGTGGGAAATTTATAAGACGAAAGATCTTTTCTAGGGTCATACTCCTCCACTACTAAAGGAGAATTGAATTTTAACAGTGTTTTTTTTCTGTCTTTCTCCAACTGAAGCTCTTCAACCTTCTCGTCATCACCAGGAATAATCACTTCAAAATCATCATTTGCAACTGTAGTTGTTGATAAAGGTATTGTTGATACAGGCTCGATATTTGAATTCAATGATGGCTCAATTGGACTATTGTCTGTTTTATTATCAATTATTTCTGACTCTTCTTCTTCTTTTATTTTGTTTTGTGATGAAAAACTCTTTTTCGCATTTATTAATATACGTTTAAGAAATCCAGGCTTACTCTCCTTTTCTGTATCTGTTTCAGTCTCAAAATCGGAGGTTGTTTCTGGTCTGATAAAGGAAGGCTTGTTTTCAACTAGCGACTTTTGTATCTGATACATCGAACTTCTTTTTACTGTTACTACTGTTATTATAATAAAAAGAATGATTAGTAATACAATACCCGGCCATCCTACACTACTTTCCAGCATTCTTTCGATTTGGATACCGTGAGCTCCTCCCCATTTTACATGAGTGTGAGGTAATATGTTATCAAGAATAAAAGCACTTGTAATAGAACCACAAATTAGTCCAAACGCAGTTATAAACAGTGCTTTAAGAAAGTGGAATTCCGAAACATGCATGAATCGCAATCCTATATAAATAAAGAATACAGGTATTAGAGCAGAGAATAAGCCGAACCAGTCATTAACCAATCTTTCAGCAATAAATGCTCCACCAGCACCTGTCCAGTTGTCAACCTCCAATGTATTAGATCTTACAAGTTCGCCAAACGAAGCATTTAACACCTTGCTCTGATCTGATGCACCAGTAAAGAAAAATGAAATGATTGCAAGAAGCATGAATATTCCGGCAAATGCAATAATCACCCCAAGTATAAAGTGAGTACGCTCACTTTTTAAAAAATGTAGTAGTACTGCACTCCTTTTTTTTGTTGTAGAAGTTCTCTTCCTTTTTCTTTTTGCCATAGAGAAGGTGATAGTGTTATCTGAAATTTAAACTACAAATTTAAGAAAAAGAAACTTAGATTGAAAGTAACAACTCTAAAGTTATCATTAAATTGAACAGTATGTGTTTAATTATATAGCATTTGTCTCAAAAATAGCGAAAGGTCCGC
>CAYZHS010000020.1:0-15666 GCA_964478295.1 uncultured Proteiniphilum sp.
GTATCTCCTGCAGGCCATGTTCTGTAACGTGAATCGGTTAATGGATTCTCAACCCACGAATTGTATGACCAGCGCAACATTCCATCAAAATCTCCAGCTATTGAGCGCCATGCGGAGTAAACTGCTTCTGCCGACTCGGAGAATGTGAATGTATTTGCAAATGGATCTGAACAACAGATGTACCAAGTTGTAATTAAACCTTTTTCTCTTCTGGCTTTAATATCCTCTAAATCTACTACACTACCTGCGCCAACACTTATATCTTTAATTCCAGGGTACTCCTTATAGCTTTTATGGTTGTCGGCTAATGAAATTCCTAATTCGGGAGCGGCGCTTTCCAGTACTTTCATTGCTGCTTGCATGTCTGCAGGAGAGCGTTCATCCATTGCAATATTTGTTATTTCCAACCAGCCTTTTTCTCTGAGATGACGTGTAAAATCGGTAAGAAACACTGTCCATATCTCAGAATACTCAGCAGATTGTGCAGGAAGTTCAAGTGTAACCAGCTCACCTTTCTCCATATCATTGTAGTGAAGTTTATTGTTCCATGTTAGTAGAGAATAACAGTTAATCATATCATCAACTCCTAGATCCATCATAAATTCAACCCATCTGTCGAAAACTGTATAGTCGAAACTCCACGTCTGATCACTGTTCCTGGTCCAAATAATCATATCTGCATATGCATCAAACGACTGATTGTTCCATGGGTCGATATTTAATGTTGCAGTTATAACTTTCTGGCCGGCATCTGCAAGCATTTTCATAATTGGCCTCATTTTTTCGAAATGAGCATCGCTCCACATCTCAAGATTATGCACACGTGCTACTGCCGAAGGGTGTTGCCAAAGATCGAGATGATATTCCCACTCCGAAGGGTCAGGTAAAAGCTGATCAACAACCTCAAGCTCAATGTCAAACTCTTCTGCAAACTCCCTTTCTGCAAATAGTTTAAGCTTACCTTTATAAACCCCTGATGCTGCATCGGCAGGGATTGAAAATGTAAGCCAAACTGGTCTGACTGTTTTTGCTTCTAAATTGAAGTTATCTAAGTTGTCAAGCATATCTGGAGCAAGTGAAGCTGCAAAATCTTCTGGTTTACGATGTCCGCAACCACCTGCAAATTCATCAGTCATAACATATCTCACAAATCTTGCCTGTGCAATTGATGATGGGAGCACACCAGCCTCAGACTCGAAGTCTTCGAACTCTAACTCTATCTGATTAACATCGTTTGCCGACCAAAGCAAAAGTTGCCCCGACAACTTTTCATTTTTCCAACCTGATACACTCAAGCTCTTTGATGAAGAGACCTCTGGTGCAACCGACTTAGGCATTTTAGCATCAATTGTTATAAATGATGTATGCAATCCTTCTGATACATTTGACCAGTTGGATAACGTATCATTAGTTGGATCTTGCAACTCTTCGAAAGTGATAAACTCTTTTTCAGGTCTTTTGCTATCGCACGAAACAAATGCAATAGAAGCAATACCTAATAAAAGGCTGATAGTAAATAGCCTGCCAATAGTTTTTAAATACATAATTAGTTTAGTTGTTTTTTTTGATTTCTATCTCCAAATTATCTTTTTTTCTAAGCGAGAGGCAAATATAACTGTTCTTGACTAGATATGACAAATCAACTAACAAAATGATAGTATTTTCTATGCAGTTTTTTTTAGAAATACACTAATTAAACTGAAAATATAACATACCACATTTGTGGTATTTTGTTCTTTAATGGCAAACATTGCTTATAATTCTTTGCTTGTCTGAGTAATTATGATTTATCTTTGCTTTCGTTATAAAAGGAAATATATTAAAATATGAAGAAAAGTTTATTCATACTAATAGTTGCATTAATTGCAATATCTTGCAAAACAAAGGAGGAAAAAAATTTATCACTATCAGGAATAGTAGATGGTGTTGAAACAGGTACAGTATATCTTCAGAAATTTCACAATAAGTCGTTTTATGTTATCGACTCTTCAGAAATAGTGAATGGTGAGTTCAGCTTTTCGAAGAGTGTTGAGTTGCCTGAAATTTATGGACTATCATTAGATACTGCAAGAGGATCGTTTATGTTGTTTTTGGATGAAAATCCTGCATCAATAGTGCTTGACTCAGCCAATTATTATAGAAATACAAAAGTTGAAGGCTCAGACTTACATAATTTATTTGTAGAATATAAAAGTGAGAGTAATATTGAAATAGACTCATTTATTAAGAAGCATCCATCATCGCTTGTTTCTGCCTATGCTCTTTATCGCGACTTCTCTTATCGTCTTTCACCAGAGGAAATAAGGGCTAATATTGATCTTCTCGACTCATCGCTGAGAAGTACACCTTACGTGAAAGTACTTGAAGAGCTGATTCCTACTTTAGAAGGTGTTGCTGTTGGTAACCCGGCCCCGGATTTTATTGCAAATGACACTGAAGGTAACCCTATACAGTTTTCAGATTATATTGGAAAAAGCAAGTATATATTACTGGACTTTTGGGCATCGTGGTGTGGTCCTTGCAGAAGAGAGAACCCAAATGTTGTGAAAGCTTATGAGGAGTATAATGATAAAGGGTTTGATGTTTTTGCGGTATCTCTAGATAGTAAAAAAGATGGATGGTTGGCTGCAATTGAAAAAGACAGCTTGGTATGGACAAATGTATCTGATCTTCTACTTTGGGATAGTGAGCCGGCAAAGCTATATGGCGTTAGGGCTATTCCTTCAAACTTCTTAATTGATGAAAATGGTGTAATAGTAGCTAAAAATCTCAAAGGTGAAGATTTACACAAAACTTTATACGATTTACTGAACCAGTAAAGATAAATTACCAAAAACATAAATAAAAACCACAAATTATTTCACTTTATCAATTATTACTATAACTTTGCATCAAATTCACATTTAGATGCTTGAAATGCAGAGATTGTATTCAACATATTTAACTTCTACAATGACTATGACCCCTTGGGGGGTCATGTAAATTTTCACATCCGTAAGCAGGCACTGCTTTTTAAGCTAACCATCCGGTTATAGCATTAATAATCAACATTTCTATTAATTAATCTACCGTTTTAATTACGGAATAAGTAATATTCAGATGAAAGTAATGAAGTTTGGTGGTACCTCAGTAGGTAACCCTGAAAGTTTACAACAGGTCAAGAAGATAATTGAGAATGAAAATGAACCTGTAATTGTTGTTGTATCGGCATTAGACGGCATCACAGACCGTTTGCTTCTAGCAGCAGATTTTGCTTTGAATAACAATTCAGGTTATAAGTCGGTGCTAGACGAGATAGTAGACCGTCACCGTAATGTCATTGAAAAAACAATATCTTCATACGAAGCAAAAGAAGAGACTACTTCAAAGTCTGAGCAACTATTTGAAGAACTTCAGAACATCTTACGAGGTGTTTATTTAATAGGCGACCTTTCTCAAAAGACTTCCGATAAAATTGTTAGTTATGGTGAGCGACTATCATCTCTTATTGTAAGTAAAATGATTGAGGGCTCTAAACTATATGATTCTACTAAGTTTATTAAAACAAATAAACAGTTTAATAGTCATATACCAGACCTAAATCGCTCTAATGATTTGATAATAAAAACATTCTCAGAAATGCCACCACCAAATGTGGCTATTGTACCAGGTTTTATTTCATCAAGTATAGAAGAGAATGATATTACAAACATTGGTAGAGGTGGTTCCGATTATACTGCAGCAATTATTGCTGCGGCAATGAATGCTTCAATGTTACAAATATGGACCGATGTGAATGGTTTTATGACTGCTGACCCTAAAATAATCAACTCTGCATATGTAATTGATGAACTCTCTTTTACCGAAGCAATTGAACTTTCTAATTTTGGGGCAAAAGTTATTTATCCACCCACTATATTCCCTGTTTATCACAAAAACATTCCTATTTATATAAAAAACACATTCAGTCCCGATTCTAAAGGCACTATAATAAAGGATATTAAACCTGATCGCAATGGAAAAATAATTAAAGGGATATCTTCAATTAGTGATACAGCTCTCATTACAATTACCGGACTTGGAATGGTGGGTGTTATTGGTGTGAATAAACGAATATTTTCGGCCCTAGCTGATAATGGAATAAGTGTGTTTATTGTTTCACAGGCATCTTCTGAGAATAGCACATCGGTTGGTGTTAGAACTCAGGATGCTAAGCTATCGCAAAAAGTACTGAACAAAGAGTTTGCTCATGAAATTAGTATGGGTAGCATAAATGAAGTTATTGTAGAGTATGATCTGGCTACTATAGCTATTGTTGGTCAAAACATGAAGCATGTACCTGGTATAGCAGGAAAGTTCTTTGGTGCTCTTGGCAGAAATGGCATCAGTGTTGTTTCATTGGCACAGGGTGCAGGCGAAACTAACATCTCTTGCGTAATTTCTAAATCAGATTTGAAGAAATCATTAAATGTTATTCACGATTCATTCTTTTTATCTCCTTTCCAAGAACTGAACCTGTTTGTAATAGGAATAGGAACTGTTGGCAGTAAACTGCTCGAACAAATTCGTTTACAACAGTCTACACTAAAAGAACAAAACAAACTAAGAATAAATATTGTTGGAATAGCAAATGGCCGAAAAGCACTTTTCAGTCGCGATGGTATACCTCTTGAGGGCTATTTTGACCTTTTAATGGAAAAAGGAGCTAAAAGTTCTCCTGAATATATAAGAGACGAGATTCTGAAGATGAATATTTTCAACTCAGTCTTTGTAGATTGTACAGCCAGTGCCGATATTGCTAAGATATACAGCGAATTGATGGCTAAGAATATTTCGGTTGTTACAGCAAATAAAATAGCTGCATCTTCAGAATATGAAAACTACAGCAATCTTAAAGATACTGCACGAAAAGCAGGTGTAAAATTTCTGTTTGAGACAAATGTTGGAGCAGGCCTGCCTATAATTAATACAATGAACTCTCTAATTAATTCGGGTGATAAAATTGTAAAGCTGGAAGCTGTACTTTCAGGTACTTTAAATTTTATATTCAACACCTTGAGTGAAGAAATACCTTTTAGTAAAGCTGTTAAGATGGCTGTAGATGCACAGTTTGCAGAACCTGACCCTAGAATCGATTTGAGTGGACTGGATGTGACCCGCAAACTTGTTATATTGTCACGTGAGGCTGGTGCAGTGGTAAACCAATCGGATGTGGAGAAAAAACTATTCATCCCTCAGAAGTTTTTTGATGGAACGCTTGAAGAGTTTTGGCAAACTTTACCTGAACTGGATGACACTTTTGAAGCACGTCGCAAAGAATTAGCCAAAGAGGGTAAGAAACTAAGGTTTGTTGCATCTTATGATAATGGTGAATGTGAGGTGGGTTTACGTGAAGTTGAAAGTGGACACCCCTTTTATGACCTGGAAGGGAGCAACAACATAATAATGATAACAACTGAACGCTATAATGAGTATCCAATGGTTATTAAAGGCTATGGAGCTGGTGCCAGCGTTACAGCAGCTGGAGTATTCTCTGATATTATCTCTATAGCAAATATTAGATAATTATTAGCTGGATAATTCCAAGTTATAAGTTTTTGTTCTAATATCAACAAAATGAAATACTTAATAATTCTTGGTGATGGTATGGCAGATGAGCCAATTGGCTCATTAAACAATAAAACAATATTACAGGCAGCCCATACGCCATACATGGATATGCTTGCCAAAAAAGGTAGAAACGGATTGCTAGATACAATCCCTAAAGGCTTCTCACCCGGTAGCGAAATAGCCAACCTTTCGGTATTGGGATATGACCTTCCTACAGTATATGAAGGTCGTGGAGTACTTGAGGCAGCTAGTATAGGTGTTGATATTGAAGATGATGAAATGGCCATGCGATGCAACCTTGTCTCTTTAAATGGCGAGATGCTAAAAAACCATTCTGCAGGACATATATCCACTTCTGAGGCATCTGAGCTGATTCACTTTTTAGAGGAAAAATTAGGCAATGAGATATTTAGCTTTCATGCTGGCGTTTCTTACAGGCATGTATTAAAAATGAAGAGAGGCAATAAGAATATAATTTGCACTCCTCCTCACGATATACCTGAGAAACCTTTTAAGCCATATCTGATAAAGCATGAAAATGAAGAGGCTAAAGATACAGCAGATGCTTTAAATGATTTAATATTTAAGTCGCAGGAGATACTTAAGAATCACCCAATTAATTTAAAACGTATTTCAGAAAGGAAAGACCCCGCAAACAGCATTTGGCCTTGGTCCCCCGGCTTCAGGCCTAAAATGAAGCCTCTTTTTGAGATGTTCCCAATTAGCAGCGGTTCTGTAATTTCGGCTGTGGACTTAATAAGGGGTATTGGAGTATATGCGGGACTTGAAGTTATTATGGTTGAAGGTGCAACTGGATTGTATGATACCAACTATGAAGGTAAAGCTGAAGCAGCTCTGAAGTCGTTAAAAGAGAAGGACTTTGTATATCTTCATATTGAAGCTAGTGATGAAGCCGGGCATGAAGGTGATGTGCCTCTAAAAGTTAAAACTGTAGAGTATCTTGATAAGCGTATTGTGAAGCCAATATATGAAGAGATAGTTAATTGGGATGAGCCGGTTACCATTGCAATACTTCCCGATCACCCTACCCCATGCGCAATTCGCACACACACAAGAGACCCTATTCCTTTTCTGATTTGGCACAAAAATATTGAACCCGACAGTGTGCAAACTTATGATGAATTTGCAGCAAGAGTTGGTATATATGGTTTGCTTCATAGCAATCAGTTTATGAAAACAATTTTTAATACACAAGATGTTATTTTATAGCACTAATAAAGAAGCTACAAAAGCTACATTGCAGGAGGCTGTTGTAAAAGGACTGGCTTCCGACCGGGGACTTTTTATGCCTGAGCATATTCCTCATTTACCTTTCAATTTTTTTTATGAAATAGCTGGTAAAGGGTTAACAGAGATTTCAAAAACAGTTGCTCAAGCTTTCTTTGGGGATGATATCCCAAAAGAAAAACTGAATAAAATTGTTTCTGATACGCTAAATTTTGATATCCCACTTGTGGAAATAGAAAAAGACATATATGTACTGGAGCTGTTTCATGGTCCTACATTTGCATTTAAGGATGTGGGGGCAAGATTTATGGCACGTGTGTTGTCGTACTTTGTGAAAGAGCGTAATCAGAGTGAGGTTAAGGTACTTGTTGCAACTTCGGGAGATACTGGTAGCGCTGTTGCTAACGGCTTCCTAGGAGTAGAAGGTATACAGGTATTTGTGTTGTACCCTTCCGGCAAGGTGAGTAAAATGCAAGAAGCGCAATTCACTACACTTGAACAAAACATTGTTGCACTTGAAGTAGATGGTACATTTGATGATTGTCAGGCATTAGTTAAATCGGCTTTCATGGATGAAGATCTTAACAAGAAGCTTAATTTAACATCTGCTAATTCTATCAATGTTGCAAGGTTCCTTCCACAATCATTCTACTATTTTTATGCGTTTGCACAGCTTGCTAAATTGAACTCTAATACAAAACTGATATCACCATTAAATGTTGTATTCTCTGTTCCAAGCGGAAACTTAGGAAATCTAACAGCTGGACTGTTTGCAAAAGAAATGGGACTTCCTGTTAAACGTTTTATTGCAGCAAATAATAGTAATGACGTTTTTAGCGAGTATTTGCAATCGGGCAATTATAATCCAAGATCTTCAGTACAGACAATTGCCAATGCAATGGATGTAGGTACACCTAGCAACTTTGAGAGAATATACGACCTTTATGATGGTTCTTATGAAAAGATAAAGGGTATAGTTACTGGTTTTGCGTATAACGATGAGCAAATTTCTTATACTATAAAGGAGCTGTATAAGAGAACTGGTTATTTGGCCGACCCACACAGTGCTTGTGCCTACAAGGCTCTTAAAGAGGACTTAAAAGAGGATGAAACTGGTATTTTATTATCAACAGCACATCCAGCTAAATTTGCAGAAACAGTAGAGAGTTGTATAGAAGAAAAAGTTGGCATTCCAGAGGGATTGGCAAAGTTTATGGAGCTTGAAAAGAAGAGTTATTTAATACCTAACGATTTCAATCAGTTTAAAAAACGATTAATCAGCCTCTCTTAAGTTTCTTTTTACTATTTTTGCTGCTTATTAATTCATTAATGAGTAGTTTTGCGTGAGAGAACCATACGCGTTCTGTATTACCGGATGAGGCAATTTATACGTTCCATATTTTTGCTTTTAGTTCTGGCAATTTTTTATCAATGCTCTTCTGTCAAAAAGACAACTGTTGCAACAAACCAGTTGAGTCAGGTAAAAGAGATTGCCATACCTGAAGTGCTACCTGATGCTACGCATGCAGACTCTGCAGTAGTATCTGAATTAGACTCCGTAACCATTACTCCCGATTCTACAATAGTTAATCCCAACAATGCAATATCTGTTTCTGATTCAACAATTTTAAATAAAGATATTTTAATTACAGATCAAGATTCCACAATAATTGAGCCTGATAGTACTCTTCGGGTTGATTCTCTGATTACACCTGCTAAAGAACTTTTAGAAGCTCCGGTACATTATACAGCCCAAGACTCTATAATTTTCACAGCCAATAATCTGGGTTTTTTATACGGACAAGCAGATATTAAGTATGGCGAAATGGGTATTTCCGGTGAGTTTATCACAATGGACCTGGATAGCAGTATAATATCATCTACATATGGTGTAGACTCGTTAGGTGTAGAGTTTGGTCACCCGGTATTCACTGAAGGTGGCACCGAATATGAGATGAAAGGTGTCAGATATAACTTCGAAACAAGAAAAGCCTTTATACATAATGTTATAACTCAGCAGGGAGAAGGTCATATTGTAGCAAATGAGGCCAAAAAAAATGCCGACAATTCGTTCTACATGCGTAATGCTAAATATACAACTTGCGACAGGCACGATCACCCTCACTTCTATTTAAATCTATCAAAAGCTAAAGTAAGGCCCGAAAAAGATGTGGTTACCGGACCTGCCTGGCTAGTAGTAGCCGATGTTCCGCTATTTCCGGTTGTATTGCCTTTTGCATTCTTCCCTTTTACTACAACCTACTCATCGGGAATTATTATGCCTAGTTATGGTGATGAGATGAATAGAGGATTTTATCTGCAGAATGGAGGTTACTACTTAGCAATAAGCGATTACATTGATCTTGCACTCACAGGTGAGATTTACACTAAAGGCTCGTGGGGTTTGGGAGCCCGCTCTAACTATCGCAAAAGGTATAAATATTCAGGTAACTTCAATGTATACTACCTAAATACTGTAACCGGAGAAAAAGAGTTGAAAGAGGTTGCACCCAATGCATACTCAGTTGCTAAAGACCTTAGAATCAACTGGACACACTCACAAGATCCTAAAGCAAATATGTATCGTACACTTTCTGCAAGTGTGAACTTCTCAACTAGTAGAAATAACCACAACGACCTTAGTCGTCTCTACTCTCGTGAAGCATCTAACAATACAAAAAGCTCTAGTGTCAATATCACTCAACGTTTTCCCGATTCACCATGGAGTCTGTCGGCTACAATGAATATAAACCAAGTTTCAAAAGATTCAACTATAGCTGCCACACTTCCCAACGTTTCGTTTAACATGAGCAGGATATACCCATTCAAAAGAAAAGATGCAGTGGGTGAAGAGAGGTGGTATGAAAAAATATCTATGAGTTACAGTGGAGAATTCCGCAATTCAATTACCACTAAAGAAGATAAGTTTCCGAAAGCAAATCTGGTAAGGGACTGGACAAACGGGATGCGCCATAACATTCCAATAAGTGCAACATTCACATTACTCGATTTCATTCAAGTGTCACCCTCATTTAACTATACCGAAAGATGGTACACAGGTCAGCATAGACAAGCATGGGATCCAGTGGCGAAAAGACATGTTCCTATTGATACAATACATGGATTTAACAGAATATATGACTATAGTACTTCTCTAAGCGCACAAACTAAGTTATATGGTATGTACACTCCCTGGAAAATATTTGGCGATAAGATTCAAGCGATACGACATGTATTTTCTCCAAGTATAAGCTTTAGTTATCGTCCCGATTTTGGGGATCCAAAATATGGATTTTATGAAACTTACAGCTATAAAAATGAATATGGCGAGGACGTTGAGTATAAATACTCTCCATACTCATCAATGATGTTTGGAACTGCATCAAGTGGCAAAAGCGGAAGTATCGGCTTTGATTTCAAGAACAATCTTGAAATGAAGATGCGTACCGATAAAGACTCAACGGGTGTTAAGAAGATAAGCCTTATAGACGATCTGGGAGTTAATTTCAACTACAATATGATGGCCGACTCAATGAAATGGAGTAATATCAACACAAATCTTCGATTGAAACTAACTAAATCATACACTCTAAGCCTGAATATGGTTTGGGACCCTTATCTGTATGAACTTGATCAGAATAATCGCCCAACCAGGGTTGATAAACTAAGAGTATTTAATGGTAGAGGATTCGGTAAGCTTATGAGTACCGGCACCTCATTCTCATATTCACTTAATCAGGATACATTTAAGAAATTATTTGGACGCGATGACAGCAAAGAAGATAGTGAAGGTGAAGGAGATGCCGACCTGAATAACCAGTTGCCCGATGATGGTACTATTGGAGAAAACCCATATGAAACACCGGGAAGAAATCCTATGTTTGATAATAACGACAGTTCAATGGGTGAGTTTGATGAAAAGGGATATCTTAAGAACTCGGTTAACTGGAATTTATCTTTCAATTACTCTCTTAGATATGGC
The DNA here is from genome assembly GCA_964478295.1 of uncultured Proteiniphilum sp. Lineage (GTDB taxonomy): Bacteria > Bacteroidota > Bacteroidia > Bacteroidales > Dysgonomonadaceae > Proteiniphilum. The sequence goes on from CAYZHS010000020.1 coordinate 10,820, forward strand.
TATGGTGAGTTCGATACAGATAGAATGGAATATAAAGGAGCTTTAACACACAATTTTGGTCTTAGCGGCTCTTTACAGCCTACAAAGAACTGGAACTTCACATTTAACACAGACTATAATTTCGATATGAAAAAGTTCACCAACGTAAACTGCACGGTAACCCGCAATCTTCACTGCTGGAGTATGTCGGCAAGTTTTATACCGATTGGTCTTTATAAATCATATAACTTTACTATCAGAGCCAACTCATCAATGTTGCAAGACCTTAAATATGAACAAAGAAGTTCGCCTTACGACCGCGGAATGGACTGGTATTAATCTCCCCACAACTTTTTCATCCAATCACTCAATTTTCTCTCAGCAACAGATGATTGAGGTTCCCAGAAACGACTGTTCTTTAACTCTTTAGGCAGAAATTCCTGTTTCACAAAATTATTCTCATAATCATGTGAATATTTGTACTCCTTTCCATAATCAAGATCCTTCATAAGTGTTGTTGGTGCATTTCTAAGATGAAGTGGAACTGGCAAATTTCCAGTTTGCTCTACCTTAGCCAGAGCGCTATCAATAGCTAAATATGCCGAATTACTTTTTGGCGATGTAGCAAGATAGATTGTGGTCTCTGCTAGTACAATACGTCCTTCGGGCCATCCAATCTTCTGCAGTGTATCAAAACATGCATTAGCAAGCAAAAGTGCATTAGGATTAGCCAAACCAATATCTTCTGCTGCCGAGATTACTAGTCGCCTTGCAATAAACTTAGGATCCTCACCTCCTGCAACCATACGTGCCAGCCAGTAAATGGCTGCATCAGGATCACTACCTCTTATTGATTTTATAAATGCAGAGATAATATCATAGTGCATCTCTCCACCTTTATCATAAGCGGCCGGATTTTCCTGCAGACGCTCAGTTACCATTTTATCGGTTAGAACTATATCCTCTTCGTCGCCAAACGATGCAATATTCAAATCTAATATATTCAGTAGCTTACGAGCATCACCTCCTGAAAACCTGAAAAGGGCAGTATTCTCTTTAATATCTATTTTTCTATCTTTAAGAATAAGATCTTCTGTTATTGCTCTATCAAGCAACTTCTCTAAATCTTTCTTCTCCATCGATTTTAGTACATACACCTGGCAACGTGAAAGCAGGGGTCTGATAACTTCAAAAGATGGGTTTTCTGTAGTTGCACCAATCAATGTTACGGTGCCTGTCTCAACTGCATTTAAGAGCGAATCTTGCTGTGATTTGCTAAACCGGTGTATCTCATCGATAAATAAAATAGGTGCAGCAGAATCAAAGAAACGTGTACTCTTAGCCTTTTCAATAACCTCCCTTACATCTTTCACACCTGAATTAATTGCACTCAATTTATAAAAAGGTGCTTTTATTGTGTTGGCAATAATATTTGCAAGAGTTGTTTTTCCTACCCCGGGAGGTCCCCAGAAAATAATTGAGGGTATTCTGCCCGATTCTATCATTCTGCGCAAAACAGCCCCCTTACCGACCAGATGCTCTTGTCCGATAAATTCATCTAAATTCTGTGGTCTTAATCGTTCTGCTAAGGGAGTACTCATATATTCATTTTTTACAAATATAATCAATATCAACAAATAAAATTCTCGCATTTAAATAGATTAGTATTCTATTACATAAAATTTGTTTGTACAAACTTAGTACCTGATAAGAAGAAATATTACTATTATCGGATGGGCTACAGAACACAAAGAATGGGTACAAATAATATATTTTTGTAACTTTGCCCCTTAAAATCAATAAGTCGGATGGAAATAACACCACTACTTTCCCTTTTCGGGGATATGAGTCAGCTAGATTATGTAAAGCTGAATTTTAATCAGGAGAGTGTAAATATGATGAATCTAGCAATTGCATTTATCATGTTTGGCGTTGCCCTGAGTATAAGACCGGAGCACTTCAGAACAGTCTTTTTAAATCCTAAGCCTGTAGTAATTGGTGCTGTGTCGCAATATGTTATTTTACCTGCTTTAACCTACCTGCTTGTATTAATTATTCGCCCTTCGACACCTGTTGCATTAGGAATGATTTTAGTTGCAGCTTGTCCGGGCGGAAATGTATCCAATCTGATATCATCAATCTCAAAAGCAAATATTACATTATCGGTAAGCCTTACCACTATAACCACTATAATGAGTCTTATAATGACTCCTTTTAACTTTGCTTTTTGGGGCGGACTATATGCAAAGCACTCACCTCTGCTGGTACCAATTTCTATTGATCCGATAGAGATGTTTCGTACCGTATTTTTGATTCTAGGAGTACCGGTCATTCTAGGAATGTTTGTTGGCATGAAATACCCAAAATTCTCAAAAAGAATGGACAAACCAATACAGGCTGCTTCGGTAATATTCTTTATTGGTTTTATTGTAGCAACATTAGCAGGTAATTTCAGCATATTTTTAAAATATATTCATCTTATATTTTTATTAGTTCTATTGCACAACGGCTTAGCTTTTATTACAGGTTACACACTACCTAAATTGTTTAAGGTTAACGAAACAGATTGTAGAACTATTTCTATTGAAACCGGTATACAGAACTCCGGACTTGGACTTGCTCTAATATTTAACCCTAGAATATTTCCACCTGAACTAAACTTAGGAGGCATGGCTATGGTAGCTGCGTGGTGGGGTATTTGGCATATTGTAGCCGGACTAATTCTAGCAACTTATTGGAGAAAACATCAAGTTAATCAAGTAGCTACAACTAAATAACAGAAAGATATATGCTTTACAACTACGATTTTCGATACTTTTTAGCCAAAATACCTGTTAAGACTGCACTGAGGCTAAACTTCAGAAAGATGGTGTTTACAGGTAGAAAAGAGAATGTATCTAAAAAGAAACCAATTATATTTGCGCCTAACCACAGGAATGCATTGATTGATGCACTACTTCTTGTATATGCAGGTTATCACACTAAACAGGTTGTGTTTCTTGCAAGAGCAGATATTTTCAAACAGAAGTTTGTAGCATGGATGCTTCGCGGAATGCGCATCATACCTGTATTTAGAATACGTGACGGGAAAGATAATCTCGATAAGAACAAAGATATATTTAATAATGCTGCTCGTATCCTTAAAAAGAACAACCCAATTGCACTATTTCCAGAGGCAAAGCACAATCCTAAACAATCGCTGCTACCCATACAGAAAGCCGTTCCTCGCATAGTGTTCCCCACAGAGGCATCGCTCAACTTTCAACTTAATAGTCAGATTGTGCCGGTATCCATTTATTATCGCGATATTTTCGGGTTCCTTACAGATGTATATGTTACTTTTGGCACTCCTATTGAGGTTTCCGATTATAAAGAGATATATAACGAAAACCCAAATCTTGCAACAAATCAGCTGCGACAGGACTTGGAAGAGAGACTTAAGTCGATGGTAGTAAATATCTGGAATGATGAATATTATGATGATTACAAAAATGCAATAGATTGGAACGGCGACTCGATAGCGGAAAAGATGTTTTCTGGTAAAAAGGATGATTACCTGCAATCTTCATTACATATAGTAAGAACATTAGACAATCTTTATCAGAATAACAGGGAAAGTTTTGATAGAAAGATTAAAGATTTTAGAGAAGCACAAGAAATTTTAAAAGAACATCAGCTGAACTCAAAAGACAAAGTATCAAAACCGGTTAGTAAAGTTAATATATTCAGTCGTTTTGCCGCTCTTTTTTTAACATCCCCAATTATGCTGTTCGGTTATCTTAATGCAATTTTCCCACTCATAATCAACAAGAAGCTTCTCAGTCTTTTTAAAGACAACCAGTTTATACCATCTGTAAGATATGTATCGGGCTTAATAATGGTTCCGATATTCAATATTATACAGTCACTAATCGTAGGATCATTAACAGGTAGTTGGCTTCTTGCACTTACCTATTTTATTGCAATGCCAACAACATTTTACTTTGCTCTTTACTGGCGTAAATGGTGGAAATCATCTCAACGTGATCTGAAGGTATACAAGTTTAAAAAACAATTTGCCAGCAAATGGGAGCGTTTAGTTGACCTTATCAAAATATAACCCTCCCCCATTTTTTATGCTTGCATCTATCTCTTATCCTTAAGGTAAATTGTAATTTTATTTGCCTTAACCAGCTCATCGTGACCAATTCGGAACATCTTCCAACGTTTACCATCAATCTCAATTCTATCAATATAGATAGCCTTAGGAGATGGACGTACAGTCTCTATTTCTATTCTATGCCCGTTGTAATGAAAATCGTCGAGATTTAAAGTTACTCTGTCAAAAACAGGAGTGGTGAAAGTATATGACGGATCAGCTGCATTATCGGGATAAAAACCCATCATATTAAACACAGCCCAGGTTGACATTGTGCCGGTATCATCATTACCCGGCAGTCCATCAGTTGAGTTCTTGAAATTCTTTTCAAGTAATTCTAGTGTTGTTTTTTGTGTGCGCCACTCCTCACCTTTTACGTAACTAAAGAGGTATGGATAACCAATGTTAGGTTCGTTTGTAGGGTCGTAATGCCCATCATCAAACACCTCTTGCAATTTGTTTATAAACTTTTTCTTACCACCATGCATCTTAATTAATCCATCCACATCATGAGGAACCATAAATGAGTAGTTCCACGAACTACCTTCATGAAAACCTGGCACATCCTCAAAGTTCTCTCCCTGCTTAGGGTTAAAAGGAGATAAAAACTCACCGTTTGGAAGTATTGGTCTAAAAACTCCATATTCAGGAGAGTAGTACTTTTTATAATTAAGAGATTGATTATAAAACCTCTTGGCATCATCATCTTTTCCAAGAGCTTTTGCGAACT
>CAYZHS010000021.1:0-662 GCA_964478295.1 uncultured Proteiniphilum sp.
CATTGTTAAAAAACGACCATACACGGGCTTCACAAAAACGCATTGCACCAAAATCGAGTGGGGCATATGCTTTTGCAAAACTAAACTCTTCGTCTTTGCCAGAGTAATAACCCTTTTCACGAGCAAAAGAGATAACGTCTGGTGCATATAAACAATTTTCAGGGTCATTTAAAGGAAATTGCTGAATTCGTGCCTGATTTGCATGAGCAGATACGCAATCGTCAGGGATGCGAACCGCTACCCAAACAGCACCTTTGTTTCCAGTGCCTTTTCCTATCATTTCCATTACCCAAACCTCGTTTGGGTCGGCTATTGAAAACGACTCACCACCGCTGTAATAACCATGTGTGTTAACGAGGTCAGACATAATCTTTATTGCTTCCCGGGCATTTTTTGCACGTTGTAAAGTTATATAAATCAAACTGCCATAATCCATAATACCGGTAGAGTCTGCAAGTTCAGATCGTCCTCCAAAAGTTGTTTCGGCTATAGCAAGCTGGTGCTCGTTCATGTTGCCAATTACATTATAAGTCTCTAATACCTGAGGTATTTCTCCAAGGTATTTGCCAGTATCCCACTCATATACTTTGAGCATTTCGCCTGGTTCATATTTTTTTGCGGGCCAATGATATAATTCACCGTATAACCCGTATGAATCGGCT
>CAYZHS010000021.1:672-10344 GCA_964478295.1 uncultured Proteiniphilum sp.
TGCATACGATATGAGTGTTGAACCATCTGTTGAAGCCTTTTTACCTACTAATAAATTTGTACAAGGGAAAACTAAATTGTTGGCTAATAGTGCCATTAGAGCGATAATGAATATTTTTTTCATGCTTTACACAATTGTCAATAAAATGAAATATACTTTTTCGTAAAGATACTTTTTTTTGTTTAAACAGCCTAGACCGATATGCCGATATTTTATAATTATCATGAAATGGTTGGCAAAAGTAGAAAAAAAATATATTTTTGTCTAACAAATCAACTCTTCAGTACATTCAGGATGAAAGAAAAATTAAAAAAAATAGGAGCTAAACGTTTTATAGGGCTTACAGCTTCACAGATAGTTATCCTGCTGATACTTTTGATTGTTCTTTTCTTTTTTAGCGATAGCAGCTTTCAAAAAAGATTAAGACAGGAATCGCAGATTAAAGATCTTCAAACTCAAATCGAATTATACCAAAAACAGATAGAAGAAGATAAGAAAAAGTTGAATGAGTTGCAGTCTAATAAAGATAATCTCGAGAAATTTGCTCGCGAGAACTATTTTATGAAAAAAGAAAACGAAGAAATCTTTATTATTGCAAAATGATTCAGTATGTTTGTAGGTAAGATTTTTATGTATGAAGGATAAGATTTTTCAGATTTCAGGTATATTAATCCTGATTTCGGCAATATTATATTTATTTTCGCCTGATATTGCACCATGGATAATGTCAGTTTCGGTATTAACTTTTTCACTAATTACTATAACTAGTCCATATCCGGGCAAAAGTATTCGTGGTAAAAGGCTCTTTAATTTTCAGGTTTTTTCATGTCTCTTAATGATAGCTTCAACATATTTAATGTTTAAGCAACGACCTGAATGGCCATTAGTTATGATAATAGGTGCACTATTTATGCTTTACGCCGGAATAACAATTCCTAAAGAATTACATAAAGAGAAGAACAGTGACTGAATAAGCATTGGCCCTTCTGATAGCATGATTTTATTTAAGAAATGAAGAAAAGTATACTCATAATAGATGATAATTTAACCATTTGCTTGATGTTGAAATCATGGTTGGTTAAAAATAACTTCAAAGTAGAAGCAACATCTAGTGCTGAAGAAGCAAAACAGATGGTTAGAGAGATTCCCTTCGACTTAATCTTGACTGATATAAGAATGCCCGGTGTTGATGGTCTTACCTTCTTGAATTGGGTTAAGAAGTACGACTCTGATATTCTTGTTATTATGATGACGGGATATGCAGAAATTGAGTCGGTGGTAGAGGCAATGAAGTCGGGGGCAACTGATTATATATCAAAGCCAATTGACCCGGATGTGTTGTTTAGTAAAATTGAAGAAGCCTTTGAAGTGCAAGAAAACATTAAAAAGAATAAACAATTTCCAAACTACTTTTTAATACCACCTGGAAAAGAATATAAGCAGGTATTGGAGCAACTTAACGAAATTGCTGAAAATAGAGACCATTTGTTGATTATTGGTGATAGGGGCACTGGTAAATCATCGTCAGTAAAACATATATTTGAGAAGAGTATTCATAAATCAAAACCACTTGTAACTTTAGATGCTTCTGATATGGCTAAATCGGAGTCTAGTGTCAATGGATTTGAATCGGTATTGAGTGAAAAGTTTAAAGTTGCAAAGGGTGGACTCTTTTATATTCGCGAGATTGATCAACTGGATATATTTCTTCAAAATGAACTTCTTGATATATTAACTAAACAGAGTAAAGACGATAATTTTACACAGGTTGTGTTAAGTACACAGCAATGTATGAGTGATTTGCAAAACACATTAATCCCAAAGTTATATAATCAGCTTCTTAAAAATGTTATAGTTCTTCCTTCTTTAAAAGGAAAAGAAGAGGAGATATTAAGCTTTTCTCTTCACTTTCTTAAATTTGCAAATTACGTGTTAAACAAGGAGATTAAGGGCATATCTCCTGATATGCAAAAAGAGCTCATTACTTATGATTGGCCTGGAAATATTCAGGAGCTAAAGAATACTATTTTAAAAGCAGCACTGTTATCTGAATGTGATTATATTAATTTAGAAGTAGCAGAAGATTTATTTGGAGTCAGCAAATCTGTAGAAGATGAAGCAAAGATGTTGAACATAGAAAGCTTGAAAAAAGAAAACTATGAAAAAGAAAAGATTTATCAAGCACTTAAGTTGTCTAAGGGTAACAAAACAATGGCAGCATCAATTTTAAACATTGATAGGAAAACATTATACAATAAAATTAAATTATATGGAGTAACAATTTAGTATGGATAAAGAGGGGGTGTCAAAAGTTAAACTTACCGTCATTATCGGATACGTGCTTGTTGTTATTGTATTAATAGCAGGATTATCAGCTTTATATAAAAATATTGTTGATTATTCTGATAAAAGGATCAGAAGTGAAGATTTGTCGGAGCTGTTTATTGTTGGAAACACTCTTTCCATGCTTTATGAAATTGAAAGTGAGCAAAATTTGCTGACTCCGTCAAGTGCCAACCTTTATTATATAAACTACGATTCAATAATACCATATATAGAAGAAAACCTATATAATTTATATAGTTTATCGCAGGATAGCCTCCGTAAAGTAAGATTAGATACTATTAATTTTTTAATTAAAAGCAAAAGAGATAATCTTAACGAAATTGTTTTATTGCTCGATTCTATAAGAGAAGCACCGCAAATAGTGAGAGAAACACACAGCAGTTATGAGTCAAAACGTAAGGGCAATAATATTTCTGACTATTTAGATTATAATGTTAATTCGCCTTCTGTAAAAGAGAGCGATACTATTATAATTGCAAAAGAACGTAAAGGTTTTTTTGAGCGTCTTCGTAATGCTTTTGTTGGAAAGCCAGATTCAACTATTGTAATTGAAAACAGAAGTGGTGTAAATAATGATGAAATAAAGCTTATCATTGATACTGTTGTAAACAGAGTTCGTTATTCTGAGAGGCTTGATATGAGCAGACATGTGGAATTGCAATCGGCCCTTGTTGACAGACAAATAATTTTGAGCAATACAAATAGAATGCTTACAGCCAGAATTAACGATTTGCTGAAAGATATTGAGCAGGAAGAGATAAGAAAGTCTATTCAACTTTTTGAGGAGAAGGAGTATACACTTTCTCGTTCACAAAAGATTATGCTAGTTGTTTCTGTAATAGCTATACTGATTGCATTGCTTTTTGCAGTACTTCTTCTAATTGATATCAACAAAAGTCAGCGATATAGGTCTGAATTAGAGAAGTCGAACCTCCATATTTCTCAACTTTTAGATTCGCGTAGAAAGTTGATGTTAACGATTTCACATGACATAAAAGCACCAGTAAGTTCTATATTGGGCTTCATCGAATTGATGAAAGATAATATATTTGCCGGCTTAAATAAAGAAAAGAGTATTAAGTATTTGCAAAATATGAGAAGTTCAGCAAATCATGTGATGCAACTAGTTACAACGCTGCTCGATTATTCTAAATTGCAAGAAGGTGATTGGCAATTCTCAATTAGAAAATTTAATTTACACCATCTGGTAAATGTAATAGCCTCAAGCTTTAAACCTATTGCAGAGCAGAAAGATTTAGCTTATTATTTAGATAATACTATTCCGACTGATAAGATATATGAAAGCGATCCTTATGTTTTAAGACAAATAATAAGTAACATTATCTCAAATGCGATAAAGTACACTAATAGTGGAGAAATAAGAATTGTAGCAAAAGAAAATTCAGAAGGCATCTTTTTCTTTTCTGTTGCAGATACAGGAGTAGGCATTGATATTAACGACCAGAAATTTGTCTTCAACGAGTTTAAGCAAGTAGGCGAAAATAATAATTTTGATTATAATATTGAGGGAAGTGGTTTGGGGCTTGCTATTACAAAAAGATTGGTTAGTAAATTGGATGGTGAAATAAAATTAACTTCTGAACAAGGGGTTGGATCTGAATTTGTAATTGAGATTCCACTTAAAGGTGTAAGTTCGTTGCCTGATACTTCAAATACTCACAGTCAGGTTAATTTAAACAACCCAGGTAGTATATCTGTATTGGTTATTGATGACGACCCTACGCAACTGAAGATGGTTACAGAGATGATTAAGAAGAATGGAATGAACTGCACAGGTGTATCAGACCCTGATAAAGTTTTGTTTCTACTAAAAAATAACTTCTACAATATACTTTTTGTAGATATAAATCTTCAGGTTACTACAGGTATTAAGCTTGTAAAGGAGATTTTTGATTCAGATAGTAATTTACTTAAAGATATACCAATTATAGCACTTTCTGCAGATTCTGATATAAGAGTTGATGAATTACAGGCGTTTGGCTTTGCAGATTTTCTGCCTAAACCGTTTATTTCAGACGATCTGTTTAGAATGATAAACTTTTATACAAATGCGAAAGTAACAGGAAATAAAGAGTCAAATACTCTATCATACGGAGTGAAGTCGTTAATTGAATATGTTAAGGATGATATTGAACAGTCGTCTGAAATATTGCAATCCTTCATTGATGAAACTAATTTAAGTAAGAATGTTTTGAGAGAAGCAATTGAGCAAAACGATTATTTAACTGCACGAAATATCTCTCACAAAATGATACCACTTATCAAGATGATAGGTGATAATGAGGTTATAGGTATAGTTGAGCATTTAGAAAGTGGAAGTCAACTATCAAAAGATAAAGTGGATTTTATAATATCAGAACTTAACAGGTATATTAGTGAGGCTAAGCAACTTAAAGCTGTAATTCTACAAAGTGTAAATGGGGGCAATTGAGATAACAGAAAGTTACAAGCGATACTTACTCCTCGAAAAAGGATTATCGAAAAACAGTATTGATGCTTATATGCGCGATCTGCAAAAGCTTATAGATTACGCAGATACAAACAATATTTCATTAGTGAAGATAGAACTGCAACATTTAGAAGAGTTGTTAGCTGAACAATATGATAAAAGCATCTCACCTCGTTCGCTTTCAAGGGTGATATCGGGACTAAGATCTTTTTTTAAATTTATGGTCATTAACCAGTATCGGGAAGATAATCCAACGGAACTTCTTGAATCGCCAAAGATTGGACTTAAACTTCCGGTAACTTTATCAATAGATGAGATTGATGCGATTTTGTCTGTTATTGATGTTTCTACGTCAGAGGGAACTCGTAATTATGCAATTTTTGAAACTTTATATAGTTGCGGGTTGAGAGTTTCAGAACTAACAAATCTTCGTTTTCAAGATCTTTATTTCAGTGAAGGATTTATAAGAGTTGAAGGGAAAGGCGGTAAGCAGAGATTAGTTCCAATTTCAGATATTGCGATACAAAAAATAAATAACTGGCTGATTTATCGTAAACAGATAAATATTCAAAAAGGGAGTGAGGATATAGTTTTCATAAGTAATAGAGGAAACTCAATTTCAAGAATTACTGTGTTTTATTATGCAAAGTTATATGCAAAGATGGCCGGGATAGAGAAAGAGGTGAGTCCTCACATTTTTCGCCATTCATTTGCCACACATCTTTTAGAGAGAGGAGCCAATATTAGAGTAATTCAAGAGATGCTTGGTCACGAAAAGATAACCACCACAGAGATATACACTCACCTGGATAGAAGTTTTTTAAGACAAGAAATTATTGAACATCATCCAAGGAACAGGGGTGCCAAAAAATAAACAGAGAAAAGAATTAAAGCCTCAAGATAATTTTATATATTTGCTAAAGAATAAAAAAACATATCATCATGAAATTTGTAATATCAAGCGCCTCGATGCTAAATCATTTACAGGCAATCAACAGAGTCATAAACTCGAAAAGTACTTTACCCATTTTAGATTGCTTCCTATTAGAGTTGAAAGGAGAAAAGCTTACACTCACAGCTGCAGATAGTGAAACCAGATTAGAAACGTGGGTAGATGTAAGCAGTGCCGAAGGTGAAGGAAGCTTGGCTATTAATGCTAAAAATCTGTTAGATCCATTACGCGAATTGCCAGACCAGCCATTAACTTTTGATATTAATGATGAGACACTTGAGGTATATATTTACTATCAGAACGGTAAATATAATTTTGTTGGTTTAAAAGGAGATGAATATCCCGATCCTAAGCCACTGAAAGAAGAGTCGTCAATGAGTTTAACAATTGATTCAGAAATGTTGCTGTCAGGTATAAACAGAACCGTATTTGCTACAGCTGATGATGAGCTCAGACCAGTTATGAATGGAATATACTTTGATTTAACCTCCGACGATCTGACATTTGTTGCATCTGATGGACATAAACTGGTAAGAGTTACTACAACTGAATCGAAAGGAGAAGGTCGCTCTTCATTTATATTACCCAAAAAACCGGCTAACCTGTTAAAATCTATTCTCCCAAGAGAAAATGGTGAAGTGAAAATCAATTTTGATGAAAACAATGCCTATATTTCTATGGGTAACTATAAGATGGTCTGTCGTTTTGTTGAAGGCAGATATCCTAATTACAACTCTGTTATTCCTCAGAACAATAGCAACAGTGTAACTCTCGACAGGCTAACATTACTTAATGCACTAAAAAGAGTATCTGTATTTTCTAATCCTTCAATTGGGCTAGTAAAACTGCAACTTTCAGAAGATAAGATTGTTATTTCTGCACAAGATATAGACTTCCTTACGGCGGCCGAAGAAACTATTAGTTGTACATATGAAGGGAATGTAATGAATATCGGATTTAAAGCAGTTTTCCTGATAGAGATTCTAGATAATATACCTTCTTCAGATGTAAGAATTGAATTGTCTGACCCTTCCAGGGCAGGTTTAATTCTACCGGTTGAGCAGGAAGAGAATGAAGACATGCTCACTCTTCTGATGCCAATGATGTTGAATGATTAAATAAGCATTAAATGGATTTAAAACTTAATAACCCGTTGGTTTTCTTCGATCTTGAAACTACCGGTATTAATATAACACGCGATAGAATAGTAGAGATATCACTTTTAAAAGTACATCCTAATGGAAAGGAGGAGACTAAAACCAGAAGGTTGAATCCAGAAATGCCTATCCCTGTTGAATCAACAGCAATTCATGGTATTACCGATGAGGATGTGAAGGATTGTGCTACATTCAAGCAGGTGGCAAAATCACTTGCAGACTTCTTAGAGGGTTGTGACATGGCAGGTTTTAACTCAAGTAGATTTGATGTACCATTACTTACCGAAGAATTCTTAAGAGCAGGTGTAGACTTTGATACCAGCAAAAGAAAATTTGTGGATGTTCAGATTATTTTTCACAGAAAAGAGCAGCGTACTTTAGAAGCTGCTTATGCATTTTACTGTAATAAACAGCTTGAAAATGCGCATTCAGCAGAAGTAGATGTTTTGGCTACCTATGAAGTACTAAAATCACAACTCGACAAGTATGATGATTTGGAAAACAATATAAACTTTCTCTCAAAAGAGTATTCGAGTTTTAACAATAATGTAGATCTCGCAGGGCGAATAATATTGAATGATAAAGGTGTAGAAGTTTTTAATTTTGGTAAACACAGAGGTAAATCGGTTACTGAAGTGTTAAAAAAAGAACCAAGTTACTATACCTGGATGATGGATGGTGATTTTCCTCTTAATACAAAACAAGTTCTAACTAAACTTCGGTTGAGAGATATAAATGGCTAAATCGCGTTTCTTTATTACGCTTTCATATAATGGGAAGAATTACGTAGGATGGCAGATTCAGCCCAATGGAATGAGCGTACAGCAGGCTCTACAGGAAGCACTTTCTACAATACTTCGCTCTCAAGTGGATATTGTTGGTGCAGGAAGAACAGATGCTGGTGTTCATGCACATAAAATGATAGCTCATTTTGATTGGGAGGGAGAACAATTCTCAACAGATGATCTTGTTTATAAACTAAACAATTATCTGGCAAAAGATATCTCGATACATCATATTAGGTCTGTTAAACCAGATGCGCATGCTCGCTTCAGTGCTACTTCTAGATGTTATAAATATTATGTAACAACTAAAAAAGATCCTTTTTTTCATGAGCTTTCACATAGAGTCTATTTTTTACCAGATATTGAACGTATGAATTCTCTGTGTGAAATACTTTTTGAATATGAGGATTTTAGCAGTTTTAGTAAATCACATACCGATGTTAAAACTAACAACTGTAAGATTGAGTATGCAAAATGGGAACAAGAGGGAGATATGTATGTGTTTACAATAAAGGCAAACAGATTTTTGCGTAATATGGTTAGAGCCATAGTAGGCACATTACTAGAAGCGGGTAGGGGTAATTTGGACGAAAGAGGAATGCATAGAATAATTCAGGCTAAAAACCGACAAGTAGCGGGTGATTCTGTGCCAGGTCATGCACTTTATCTCGAAGATGTGTTCTATCCCGATGAAATTTGGTTATAACTAGAATATTGATACTTTTTTGAACAGGATAAGAGTAAAAAAGTTAACGCGGCATACTGTAAAGTTGCCGCGTTAATAATTTATATCTATTATAGAAGAATTTTCTAATCGTTCATCGATATAAGAAACTCTTCATTGCTTTTTGTTCTCCTCAAGCGTTGTAGTAAAAACTCCATTGCTTCAACTGAGTTCATGTCACTTAGGAAATTACGTAAAACCCACATACGGCTGAGAGTGTCATCACTAAGCAACAGGTCGTCGCGACGTGTACTTGAAGCTATAATATCGACAGAAGGGAATATACGTTTGTTAGAAAGCTTTCTGTCAAGTTGAAGTTCCATATTACCTGTTCCCTTAAACTCTTCGAAAATAACATCATCCATCTTAGAACCTGTATCAGTAAGAGCAGTTGCAATAATTGTGAGCGAACCACCGTTTTCTATATTACGAGCCGCACCAAAAAAGCGCTTAGGTTTATGCAGAGCGTTGGCATCCACACCTCCTGATAGTACTTTACCCGAAGCTGGCTGTACAGTGTTATATGCACGTGCAAGTCGCGTAATTGAGTCGAGAAGAATCACAACATCATGTCCACACTCTACCAGACGTCTGGCTTTATTTAAAACAATCTCAGCTATCTTAACGTGATGATCTGCTGGTTCGTCGAAGGTTGAAGCAATAACCTCAGCATTAACGCTGCGCTCCATATCTGTTACTTCCTCAGGTCTTTCATCGATAAGGAGAATAATCATATAAACCTCAGGGTGATTATCAGCAATAGCATTTGCTATATCCTTCAATAATACAGTTTTACCAGTTTTTGGTTGTGCAACAATAAGTCCACGCTGCCCTTTTCCAATAGGAGTAAACATGTCTACTACCCTGCATGATAGATTATCGTTATGCCCTTTCGTGAGGTTGAATTTTTCATCTGGAAATAGTGGTTTAAGATGATCAAATGGAACTCTGTCTCTTACTGCATCAGGATTGCGTCCGTTTAATCGGTCCACTTTTACTAAAGGAAAGAATTTTTCTCCTTCTTTAGGGGGACGAATAGGGCCTTCTACCACATCTCCTGTTTTGAGTCCAAATAATCTTATTTGCGATTGAGATACATAGATATCATCTGGCGACGACATGTAATTATAGTCGGAAGAACGTAAAAAACCATATCCATCAGACATAATCTCAAGTACTCCTGATGCATTAAGTATGCCATCAAAATCATAAACCGGCTCCTTCTCTTTCTCTTTTTC
>CAYZHS010000021.1:10444-15256 GCA_964478295.1 uncultured Proteiniphilum sp.
CATTAAGTATGCCATCAAAATCATAAACCGGCTCCTTCTCTTTCTCTTTTTCTTTTGGTTTCTGTGCCTGAACTGGAGCTTGTGGTTTATTTTGTTGTGGTTGTTGTTTTTGCTGTAATGGAGAAGGTGTTACCAAATCAAGTATAGATACTTTTTCAACTGTACCCGGAGTTATATTTTTAGATTTTTCTGCCGTTTCAACCTGAGGGTCCTCAGCTACCACCGGTGGTAGAGTAATTGGAGCAGCACTGTTTTTTTTGTCATCTTTCCTTTGTTTGGAAGACCTGAAAACCAGCTGAATTGGTTTGTTCTCTTTTACCGTCTCTGTTTTTTCTTCATTATCAGTCGTCGGATGTGATTGTGGTAGCGTTACATTTACCGGTTTCTTTTCAGTAACATTGGCTTCAGGTGCCTTTGTCTCAGGAGTTTTTATTACCTGCTTTTTTACCTCCGGAGTTTTCACTTCTTCAACCTTTTTTTCGTTCTGTACATTTTGTACTGGAACTGATCGAGCTGTTTGTGCTTCGGTTCTCTTGGTAGCAGTTTTCTTAACTGTAGGATTATTGTCCCTATTCTTAGGGTTTTTATTACTGCTATCGTTGTTGTTCCTGTTTTTATTGCTTTGTCTTGCTCCACCCTCGGAGCTCAGTTTTTTTGTCTCAACAATTGCTTGTTCATCAAGAATTTTGTAAATAAGTTCTTCTTTCTTGTATGCATCAGGGCGTCTTATTCCCATCTCTTTAGCAAGAACTCGCAATTCTGTTGTAAGCTTTTCATTAAGCTCAATAATATTATAAGCCATCTAGATATTTTGAAATTCGTTATGGTTATTGAAAATGATATGTTCGAATTATACCCTGTTGTGTTATGGAGGTATTTATTCCATAATTTTAATTATATGCAGGGAGATAATTGAGTTTGATTGAATTTGTAAATAATTAACAGTAGTATGAGTGAAAATACTGTTGAAGATTCAGCTACAAAGGTAATATAAATTTTCTAACAGAGTAAATATTTAAACAGTTTTTTTGCATTTACATCAATTGTTCTGCATATTTATGCTGTTTAAACTATTGATTCGCCTTTCAATTTCGTTTTTGTACAATAACGATCGTCTCCTTTCTAATGAATTAGGAGCTGTTGATTCAACAAAAAGATTATTAGCCTCATTTGCCCATTTATATGCTTTGTCCATCTCATCAAGCATTTCATAGGCAAGTGCAATATTATTTGCAGCTTTTGCCTTATTTACCTGTTTCTTGTCTGAAGTATTATTAAAATACTCCTCCCACCTCTCTATCGCTTTTAGCCAGTTTGCATCTTTAGCATACACTTCACCTTCTCGCATAAGTTTACTTGCAGATGTATAATACCATCTATCCTGCCTTTCCCAATGAGGTGCAAAAACATTTGTCATCTTCTCAGCTGCAGTAACTACCAATAACTTCATTGCTTCTTCACGTGAGGGCAGCATCTCTTCTGCAAATGCATTGCCATCTTGAATGTCAAATCCTATCCAATTTAAACTATCGATATACTCAACGCGTGGTATTTTCCCCTCCATTGTGGGCAGGTAAACTCTAATTGTAGAGTTTATCTTTGCAGTCATATCGCTGTAAGTATAACCCAGTTGTTTAAAATGTTCTCTTTTATTTGTTTCAATAATTAATCTATCAAGTGAAATAATTGCATCAGCATTTGTTATACTTCTAATCTCGTTCATCTTCTCTGGATCTAACAACACCTCCTTAAAAAAATCAGAATCTTCTCTTACAGGATAATTATAAAACAGAACTCTTTGAAAATAATCTTCCTCGTTAAGAAACTGAGTTAAAGCTTCAGTATAGAAAACAGAGACACTGTCTGAAGAGGCTTCAACCCTGTTAGCAACAGAGCTGCCAATCTTTAATAGATTATGACCAATATTGTTTGGTTGCTGTACAACATTGTTTACAACAGTAACTCTCAAAACCTCGTTTGGAAGAGTTACCTGTGCCGGTTCGCGAGTCTCAACTGTTAGATATTTTATTCCTGAACAACTGCTCAGAATCAGCAAAAAAGATAAAGAAACAATAAGAGGGTATGATTTACACATAGATTTTTGTATTATAACTTTACAAAGATAACATCATGCAAATGATTTTCACCCAATATTAGCTAATTATAATGCGATTTTGTCTATTATCACCACAATTAATTAACATTTATAGAGCATTAAATGTTTTCATTTCAAGTAATTGTTTAAGTGTTTTTTGATATATTTGTACTTTTCTTCAAAATTTATAACAGAAACAAACTAAAACATGGCATTTAACATTATTGTGTTGGCTAAGCAGGTTCCCGATACCCGCAACGTTGGGAAGAATGCAATGAAAGCCGATGGAACTGTAAACAGGGCTGCATTGCCTGCTATTTTTAATCCTGAAGATCTTAATGCACTTGAACAGGCATTAGGTATAAAAGAACAATATCCAGGATCACATATTACCATGCTCACAATGGGACCCGGACGTGCTGCAGAAATTTTGCGCGAAGGTCTGTTCCGTGGAGCTGATGATGGTGTGTTATTAACTGACAGAGCTTTTGCCGGTGCCGATACTTTGGCAACTTCATATGCTCTATCTATGGCAATAAGAAAAATAGGTAAATTCGACATTATAGTTTCAGGCAGACAAGCTATTGATGGTGACACAGCTCAGGTTGGTCCTCAAGTTGCAGAGAAACTGGGAATACCTCAGATTACTTATGCCGAAGACGTTGAGTTGGTAGGCGATAACAAAGTAAGAGTAAAGCGTAGAATTGAGAATGGGGTAGAGGTTGTTGAATCTCCACTACCGGCATTAGTTACAGTAAATGGATCGGCACGTTCATGCAGACCACGTAACGCAAAGTTGCTGCTGAAATATAAACATGCAAAAACTGTTACCGAGCGTCAGACAGAAAATATCGATTACATAGATATTTATAGCAGTCGTCCTTACCTTAATCTAACCGAATGGGGAGTAGTAGATGTTGGTGCTGATCCGGTTGAATGCGGACTTTCAGGTTCTCCAACAAAAGTGAAAAGTACAGAAAATGTAGTATTTCAAACTAAAGAGAGCAAGCGTATCTCCGACAGTGATGTTGAGATTGATGCTCTTATGAAGGAACTGATAGAAAACCACACTATCGGCTAACATATTGTTTTACTGAATACCGATTTAAATAAAAAGATGAATAATTTATTTGTATATTTAGAAATAGAAGATGGCAAAGTTGCTGAAGTGAGTCTTGAACTGCTAACCAAGGGTCGCTCACTTGCCAGTCAGCTGGGATGTAAATTAGAGGCAATAGCTGCTAGTGCCAATACAGATGGAGTGTACAAGCAGGTATTTCCTTACGGTGTAGATATATTGCATATATTTAAAGACGAACGTTTATCACCTTATTCAACATTACCGCACACATCGATAATGGTAGAACTTTTTAAGAAAGAAAAGCCTGAGATTTGTTTACTTGGAGCTACTATTATTGGTAGGGATTTGGGACCAAGAGTTTCTTCTGCTTTGGGGAGCGGACTTACTGCCGACTGTACTTCTCTTGAAATAGGTGACCATGAAATAAAGAAAACAGGACAGGTTTACAAAAACTTGTTATATCAAATTCGCCCTGCTTTTGGAGGAAATATTGTTGCTGCAATTATTAATCCCGACCACCGTCCTCAAATGGCTACTGTTAGAGAGGGCGTGATGAAAAAAGAGATTCTAGATCCTTATTATGAAGGATGTATTATAGAGCATAATGTTAACGACTTTGTGAAAGATGAAGACTTTGTAGTTGAAATTATCGATCGACATGTAGAGAAATCTAAGGTTAATATTAAAAACTCTCCAATTATTATCTCGGGTGGTTATGGTGTTGGTTCTAAAGAGAATTTCGATCTTCTGTTTAAGCTTGCCGATGTACTTGGTGCAGAAGTAGGTGCATCACGTGCCGCTGTTGACGCAGGATATGTTGATCACGAACGTCAGATTGGACAGACAGGTGTTACTGTACGTCCTAAAGTTTATATAGCTTGTGGTATTTCGGGACAAATACAGCACATTGCAGGAATGCAGGATAGCTCTATTATAATTTCAATAAATAACGACCCTGATGCGCCTATAAATGCCATTTCAGATTATGTTATTACCGGAGAGGTAGAGAGTGTGATTCCTAAAATGATTAAGTATTACAAGAAAAATACTAAGTAATAATTGATTAACTGTTTTGCGTAAAGTGTTAATTTATATTGCAAAATAACTAATTTAAAACCAAGATTTAAAGAGATGGCAAATTTTTATACAGATACACCTCAATTCCGTCACTATCTTCAGCATCCTTTGATGAAGCGAATTGTGGAATTAAAAGAAAACAACTATAGCGAAAGCGAAGAG
Source organism: uncultured Proteiniphilum sp. (assembly GCA_964478295.1). Classification (GTDB taxonomy): domain Bacteria; phylum Bacteroidota; class Bacteroidia; order Bacteroidales; family Dysgonomonadaceae; genus Proteiniphilum. The sequence continues at coordinate 14,860 of CAYZHS010000021.1, forward strand.
TATGATTACGCACCTATAGATTTTGAAGATGCTATGGATAGTTACGATAGAGTACTTGAAGTAGTAGGCGAGATATGTGGAGAAATTATTGATCCAAATGCAGAAGAGGTAGATCATAACGGACCCACCGTAAAGAATGGACGAGTTATCTACTCTCCAAAAACTCAGGAGAATCTAGATGTGTTAAACAACGCTGAGCTTATGGGTATGCGATTTAGTCGCAAATATGGCGGACTTAATTTCCCCATGGTGCCATATATGATGAGTGCAGATATTGTGAGTAGGGCAGATGCAAGTTTTCAAAATATATGGATGCTTCAGGATTGTGGAGAAACAATATATGAGTTTGGTAGTGATGAGCAGAAATTCAACTATATCACCAGGGTAGTAAAAGGTG
>CAYZHS010000022.1:0-15193 GCA_964478295.1 uncultured Proteiniphilum sp.
TTGACCAATACTGCAATAATTATATTAACTGTTTTATACTCAGCTCTCATAGACAACAAAGTTGTAAAACTGCCTGGTCCAGCTATAAGAGGAAACACTACCGGGAAAAGCGTGGAAGAATTATCAGACGATGGGTTATCGTTCTTAAAAATCTCTACACCAAATATCATCTCTATAGATATGATTAGCAACACAATGGCACCAGCAACAGCAAAAGCTGAAATATCTACCTGGAACAATTTAAGCAACCACTCACCTATGAAGAGAAAGCCTATTAGAATTATTGCAGAATATACTGTTGCTTTCTCAGGGTGTATTGTTCTGTTCCTGCTTCTTATATTAAGAAAAATGGGAACCGATCCGGTTACGTCAATAATAGCAAACAGAACTAAAAAAGCACTTATTACTTCTACAATGTTGATATTCATGAAATTTTTAAATTAAGAATTATGAAAGATATTAGTTACAATTTGAGCACAAAAATACTACTTTATAGTAAATTTTCAAACAGGAAATTATATTTTGATATTAATGTCATTAATTTTTTGATATGGAAAGGGTGAAGGATGAACAAAATTTAGATATTTTATAATTCTGAATGTATTAAAATGATGAAAGAATCTTTTATTGTAACTTTTAATATTGGAGCAATTATTATTGCAATCATTAAGCAACTCAACGAAATTTATCTCTTTCAGAAATTCTAATGTTGATGGTTGCAAACAGGATAAAATATTGACTATCTCTTCTTCACCTCTTCTATAAAACTGCTCTCTCATATCAATCAATCGCTTAAGTTCATAGAAAGATTCCTGTGAATATACCCTCATTATTGAATCGGACTCATCAATTATTTTCTGCAAGGCGGGACCGGTGCCAAATGGAACACGGTCTGAAAACCTGGCCATTGGACAAACAACAACATCGGTTAATTCTTTTACTTCGCCAAGCTGAAATATCTTTTGCAAGAAATAGAAATCTTCACCTCCCTGCTGTCTTCCCATACCTCCAACACGCACATAAGCGTCTGCTGTAACAGCAAATGCTGACCCTATTGTATGATAGTAATAAGGGAATCCGGTGTTCTTAAGCATTTTGCTGAAGTATCTCAAATAGGTTTCATACTGCCTTATCGCTGATTCAATTTCGTTGTTATCTTGCTCTACTCTGTGATGAAAGCTATGTATAGTGGCGTTAAGATTTTCATTTCTGGTAAACTCATTAAAAATGGCGACGAAAAAATTTTCAGACACTTTACAGTCTGCATCAAGTGATACAATTACACCTCGTTTATTTTTATACGAATAAAAATAGTCGACTGCCAGATCCATCCCTATCTTTCTAGCTAAACCAACACCTGCATGCTTCTTTGGAAGATCTTCGCACAACAGTGGAAAATACAGCAGGCCGATTTCATTATTATATACAGAAAACCGTTCAACCTCTTTAAAAGTTGAACGGTTTTGTATAACTGCACTTTCACTGGCATTAATGCCTGAGTTTATAACAATAGCAACAAGCATGTTTAGATTTTGTCTGTTGCTGTTTTTAATACTTTGTAAAGTATCTATTATTTCCGGTTCGTTGTAACAAGGTATAACCACAACGATGTCAGCTTTAGCTACTATTGGATATTTTGCACTGACATACTTTCCAATGTGCTTCTGTAAGTATGACGACCAATGTTTCAAACCGGATGAAACTGATACTACTCAGCTGTAGCTGTTGCGGGACTGTACTTACTGTTAAGGAATTGTACAACCTCGTCAGTAATATCATATTTATCTTTAGCAAATATAGTTGTGCTAGTTGAAATATTACTGAAGATAATCTCATAGTTACGGGTTTTGTTGAACTCCTCTATTCTTACCTTGATTGTATCTTCCATTTGAATATTCAGCTTTTGCTGTTCAAGCATAAACTCCTGAGATAGTCGTTCTGCCAACTGCTGATATTCCTGGTTCATTTTCATTATACGCTCTTGTTCTTGTTGTGCCCTATCCTGACTTAAAAAAGCGTTGTTGCGTAATTTTCTCTCGAACTCTTGTGCAGCCGAATTTATCTGATTTTCACGCTGATTGAGAGTGGCACGGGTGCTTTCTTCTTTTCTAAGCAAAGACTCATTAAGATCTTTTGCGAAATTGTAGTTCGTTAAAAGCGAGTCGACATTCACATATGCAATAGGCAATGTGATTGAAGAATCATTTAACAAGACTGATAGATTTTTCCCATTCTCTTGTTTAGAGCTGGAATTAGAACTGAAATGCAGAATAAATAAAATAATAACTGCTACAGCTAGCACGCCGCTAACTATTTGATTGGTGTAACTCTTCATTGCAGGAGATTTATAAATTTTCTTGTTTTAATAATTTTATTACTGGACTCTCTTTATAACGATATTCGGAATCTTGTGAAGTTGCGCAGCTTATTCCTCTATCTTGCATAGCTTTGCTTGCACCGATATGTGTGTTTGGGAATTCACCTTTCTTGGTAAAGAAAACACGAATACCCATTAGTAATATAGCTATTAAACCTATCGCGATACCTATAATTAGTGTTTGTAACATAATATATACCTTTTTTAATGTCGCAAAGATAGTGGAATTAACTTATTCCGTAGCTTTTTTTGATATTAAAGATGCTAAAATTATTGCATAACCCTTTTTTTTCGACTATTTTTATGGTTTATATAACTTAAAATGAGTAAACAATATACTTAAAAAATTAAACAGATATGCCAATTAGAGACTTACAACCTTCTGCGATATGGAACTATTTCTATGATATCACTCAGATACCCAGACCTTCTAAAAAAGAAGAGGCAATACTATCATATCTTTTAGATTTTGCTAAAAAACATAATCTTGAAGCTAAGCAGGATAAAGCGGGCAACATAGTTATAACAAAAGAAGCTACACCCGGAAAGGAGGGTTTGCCAACAATCATTCTACAGTCGCACGTAGATATGGTATGTGAAAAGAACTCGGATGTTGAGCATGATTTTGACAACGATCCGATTGAGACAGTTATTGACGGAGACTGGGTGAAAGCAAAAGGCACTACACTGGGTGCAGACAATGGGATTGGAGTTGCGGCAGAACTTGCAGTATTGGCTGCTGATGACATATCACACGGTAAAATTGAAGCCCTGTTTACTGTTGATGAGGAGACTGGACTAACCGGTGCAAACTCTCTGGAAAAGGAGTTTCTGACTGGCGACCTTCTTATAAATCTTGATACTGAAGAAGAAGGAGAGATTTATATTGGTTGTGCCGGGGGTAAAGGAACCAAAGCTTACTTTGAATACAAGGAGAAAGAGGTTCCTAAGAAATACTTTTGGTTTGAGATTAAAGTAAAAGGTTTGCGAGGAGGTCACTCTGGAAGTGATATAGATAAAGGTTTTGGTAATGCAAATAAAATACTCACTCGTTTTATTCATTCTATTTCTCGTAAAAAATATGGTATGGTACTCTCAAGCATTGAAGGTGGGAACCTGCATAATGCCATACCTCGTGAAGCTCATGCAGTATTAGGAGTTAAAGAAAAATATAAAGAGGATATACGAATTAAACTTAACAATTTTCTAGCTGATATACAAGAAGAACTTAAACGTACCGAACCTAATGTAGATATTTATATGGGATCGGTGCAGATTCCTTCTAAAGTAATAAATAAAGGTGCCACCGAACGCCTTATTCTGGCTCTTCTTGCATGCCCACATGGAGTAATTGGGATGAGTGAGGATATACCTGGACTGGTAGAAACTTCAACCAATCTGGCATCAATAAAAATGCTTAAAGATAAAAGAATAGAAGTTGGAACTAGTCAACGCAGCTCTTCTGAATCGCAAAAGAAATATATTGTGAATATGGTTGCTTCTGTTTTTGAACTGGCAGGAGCAAAAATAGTTCACAATGATGGATACCCCGGATGGCAGCCCAACCCTGAATCTGAATTGCTAAAAGTTGCACAGAATGAGTATAAGGCACTTTATGGCAAGGAGCCAAAAGTGAAGGCTATTCATGCTGGACTTGAATGCGGTTTATTCCTTGAGAAATATCCTAATCTCGATATGATTTCAATTGGTCCGGATATGACTGATGTACACTCTCCTGATGAGAAAATGAAAATATCATCGGTAGGGAAATTCTGGGATTATCTGGTAAAAATTATTGAAAACCTTCCTGAAGAGAAGTAGAAGTTGTAGTATAATTGACGGGACACAAAATAAAGATATTAATTCTTTTTTTCATAGTTTACATAGCGGGGGCTGTTTCTCAAAACGGCTTCCGCGTAATGTTTTACAATGTTGAGAATCTTTTTGACACTTGCGATGACTCACTGAAAAACGACAATGATTTCCTGCCGGATGGATTTATGCGATGGACTGATTGGAAATACAGAGAAAAGCTAAACAACATTTCGAAAGTTATAACTGCTGTAGGAGGTATGGAGTCGCCAGCATTGGTTGGACTATGCGAAGTAGAGAATGATTCTACAATGTACGACCTCACTAAACGCTCGCCCCTGAGTGTTCAGGAATACGACTATATTATCACACAATCTCCAGATGAAAGAGGAATTGATGTAGCTCTACTCTATCAAAGACATAAGTTTAAACTACTGGATTACAAAGAGTATACGATTAGTTTTAGCGATAAAAAGAGACGCCCTACCCGAAACATTTTACATGTTGTAGGTACAACCATCAATAAAGACACATTAGATGTTTTTGTATGTCATTTTGCATCCAGAGTTTCCGGAACAAGCGAAACAGAACAAGCCAGAATTGAATCGGCACAGATTTTAAGAAACAGGGTGGATAGCATTTTATCTATCAGACACAAGCCTGGTATAATTATTATGGGCGACTTTAACGATCAGCCAAGCGATAAAAGCTTATTGAAAGTTCTAAAAGCCGGACCTATAAAAGAAAGTATCTCAAGCAATGATCTTTACAACCTTTTATTCACAAAAAACAAAAGAGGGGAAACTGGCACATATAAATACCGTGGAGTGTGGAGTGTGAACGATCATATGATAGTTAACGGGGAACTTTTAAAAGAGACTAATTCGGTACATATCAAAAACTCTTCGGCTAAAATTTACAATGAAATGTTTCTATTAGAAGAAGATCTGAAATATTATGGACTGAAGCCTTTCAGAACTAATTTAGGTCCACGATACTTAGGTGGGTTCAGCGACCATTTACCAATATTTATGGACTTAATTATATTGATGGAATGAGACTATTTTTTAAATTTTTATATTAAAACAATGGTTTATCTGGTATAAATAGCATACATTTGTATCATCTAATATTTTTATAAATAAATAATCTATTATAAACATTAACAAATTACACAAATGAATCCATTACTTATAAATTTAAACGGTTGGGAAATACCTATTATTGTAATTGTAATATTGATACTTTTTGGAGGAAAAAAAATACCTGAATTCATGAAAGGCTTAGGAAAAGGAATCAATAGTTTCAAAAAGGGACTTAATGATATTGAGGAAGATATTAAAGCAGATCCTTCAGAGAATAAATCAACTTCAACAGGAGATAAATAATAGTTTACCAATAAAATAGCAAGGCCAGGGTATTCGTATGGCAGAAAAAGAGATGTCCTTCTGGGATCATCTGGAGGAATTCAGATGGACCATAATTCGTATTCTTGTTGCTGTAGTGGTATTCTCAGTAGTGGGATTTATCATTATACCTCATATATTTGATTCTATTATACTTGCACCTCGCGATTCGGACTTTGTAACTTACAAGTTTTTCGAAAAAGCAGGTAAATACATACCCTTCCTTCCCGACTTTTCTGCAGATTCATTTAGAGTAGAGATGTTGAATATTAACATGACTACTCAATTTATGACCTATATTTCTACCTCATTCGCTTTTGGAATGCTCTGTACAATACCATTTATTTTGTATGAATTATGGAAGTTTGTAAGTCCGGCGCTATACGAAAACGAAGCTAAAGGAGTAAAAAAAGCATTTGGTTTCGGAGGATTCATGTTCTTAATTGGTTGTGCGGTTGGATATTTTATTGTATTCCCACTAATCTTCCGATTCCTTATCACTTTTGAACTTAGTGAGTCTATTGAAAATATGATTTCTTTAGACTCATATATGAGTAACTTCTATACCTTAATTCTAATAATGGGATTAGTATTTGAATTACCTTTAGTATTTTGGTTATTATCGAGCCTTGGCTTGATATATAGATCTTTCTTCAGAAAATACCGAAAGCACGCAATTGTTGGTGCACTTGTAGCAGCAGCGCTGATAACACCATCAGGTGATCCATTCTCTCTATTTGTTGTAACTCTACCCATTTATGCGTTATGGGAAATAAGTGCATTTGTAGTGATGAAAGATCCGCCTGAAGAGGAAGATAATCTTCCTGCTGTGATTGATTAGCTTCTACTGCTAACTGCTTACAATTTCCTTTCCGAAAGGACTAAGTGCTAATCTCATCAATTTAAAATGTTGATGTCCAAAAGGTATTCCTATTATAGTAATATAAAAGAGAACACCAAAAAGAAGATGTGTTAGAATAATTGGAAGCCCCCCTACAAAAAACCATATTATATTCATTAGAAATGATATACAGCCTGTAGTGGACTCCTTATGCTTAATTCTTTTACCGAAAGGCCAAAGTGCCAATTCGGCAAGTTTCAAAGATTGTATTCCAAAAGGAATTCCAATTATTGTAACCATCAGTGCAATACTCCCTACAACATATTCAATAGCTATAACAAAACCACCGAATACTACCCAAATTACGTTACCTAGCGTTTTCATTTTACTGCAATTACTTCGATTTCTACAAGAGCATTCTTCGGGAGTCCTTTAACGGCAACTGTTGACCTGGCAGGGAAAGGTTCTGTAAACTGTTTTGAATAGACTTGATTCATGCCATCGAAGAGTGACATGTCATTTAAAAACACTGTAGTTTTTACAACATTGTTTATATTGACCCCTGCAGCAGATAGTACTGCTTTAATATTCACAAATATCTGAGTTGTCTGCTCTTTTACTCCTCCGGGAACAAAATCACCTGTAACACAATCAATTGGAAGCATCCCTGACAAATAAATCATTCCGTTTACTTCTACAGCCTGGCTGTATGGGCCAATTGCAGCTGGTGCACTTTTTGTTGATATTAATTGTTTCATATGGATTTATAATATTAAATATTAATCAAATACACCTCTTCTTTGTCTTAAAACTTCATATATTATAACACCTGCTGCAACTGATACGTTCAGCGATTGAATTTTTCCGAATTGTGGAAGCTTTATCAACTCGTCACTTATTCGTATATTCTCATTTGATATTCCTACATCCTCCGATCCCATGACAACAGCAATTGGTACACTCATATCCGATTCGGTGTATAAAGTTGCAGCTTTTTCGGTTGCAGATACTACTTTTATTCCGCTATTTTTAAGAAAAACAATTGCTTCTTTCAAACTGTGCTCGCGACAAACAGGTATTGTATGCAAAGCTCCGGCAGAAGTTTTAACAGCATCGCTATTAACTGAAACACTACCACGGGCAGGAATAACAATTGCATCTACTCCTGCAACCTCACATGTACGTGCAATTGCTCCAAAGTTTCTAACATCTGTTAATCCATCTAACACTAAAATAAAAGGGTTTTTACCTTCTTCGTATAATTGTGGAACAATATTTTCGAGTTTATGATAAGTTACAGCAGAAGTGAAAGCTATTACTCCCTGATGATTCTTTCGGGTAATTCTATCAATTCTCTCTACCGGCACTTTTTGCATTGGTATTTCATAGTCTCTGAGAAGCTGCTGCAACTCTATTATAAGGTCGCCCGAGAGTTCTCTTTTTATCAAAACCTTATCTATATCTTTTCCTGCATCTATTGCTTCTATAACGGCACGGATGCCAAAAATCATCTCTTTATCTCTCATTTAATTAAAATTATATTCCTCAATTTATTACATCAATATTTCCTGACCTCTCTAAACACCTAACATAACTCTGGCATTTTGCAATGCTTCGTTTGTAACTTTAGCACCACTTAACATGCCTGCAATCTCTCCAACTCTCTCTGAAGAAGATAATGTCTTTATATTTGTTGTTATCTCTTTTTCCGTTTCCTCTTTGTACACTTTAAAGTGTATATCGCCTTTTGAGGCAATTTGTGGAAGATGAGTAATAACAATAACCTGCATTCCAACACTCATTTCTTTCATAATTGCTCCTACTCTATCGGCTACATCACCAGATGTTCCGGTATCAATCTCATCAAAGATAATTGCCGGAAGTGCAACTGCGCCGGCAATCATAGCCTTTAAACACAACATCAATCTAGAGATTTCACCTCCTGATGCGATATCCGAAACAGGCTGTAATCCGCTATTCTTATTAGCAGAAAACAGAAACTGAAGATCGTCAACTCCTGAATTGTCGGGGGTTTTCTTTTCTTTAAAATCGCAAAGGAAACGACTATTCTTCATTTTCAGATAAGTTAGCTTTTCTATTAGCTGCTTCTCAATATCGGGTGATGCAGATTTACGTTTCTTACTCAAAGCTTTTCCTTTTTTAAGCATCAATTCTCTCTTTACCGAAAGCTCTTTTTCGAGATTTGCTAGCTGATCATCATAGGATTCTATATTTGTCAGTTGTTGACCTATTTCGACCTGTAATGAAATTAATTCTTCTACATTGCTTAAAGAGTGCTTTTTCAATAAGCTGTAAATTGTACTTAGCCTGTTTTCAATATAATCCTGACGCTCCTGATCGAACTCTACAGTTTCAAAATATCGGGATGCCTCTTCACGAACATCTTTCATGTCGATAAAGGCCGACTTAACCCTCTCTGTGAGCTCGGCAACTTTAGGGTAAACATTCTCAACGCTTTGCAGCCTGTCGTATACAGATTTAAGTTGCGATTCAATGCAGCCTTCTCCTTCTGAGAAAAGAGATGTAACGTAAAAGAGTCCCGACTTAATCTCTTCTGAATGTGTAAGCTCTTCTAGTTCTTCTTCAAGTAATTCTTGTTCTCCTTCTTTAAGAGAAGCATCTTTTAGTGCATCGTACTGAAAACGAAGAAAATCTTCCTCTTCCCTACTCTTTCGAGATTCTGACTGCAGTTCCTTCAACGCTTTTTCTGCTAATTTATAGCTATTAAATGCACTTTCATACTCTTCTAGTTCTTTAGAACTATTTGCAAGAGTATCAACTATTTTTAGTTGGAATAGATTATCGCTTAAATCGAGATTCTGATGTTGAGAATGAATATCTATCAATTTATCGGCCAAATCCTTAAGGTCGCTTAGCAAAACAGGGGAATCATTTACAAATGCTCTGGATTTGCCACTACTCCATACTTCGCGGCGAAGAATGCACTCTGTATCATCAAATACCATATCGTGCTCAGCAAAAAAAGATTTTAAATTATAATCAGAAATATGGAAAACACCTTCAATTACAGATTTCTTTTCATTATGCTTAATATGGCGACTGTCGGCTCTTTGTCCCAGAATGAGTGATAATGCGCCCAGTATAATTGATTTACCGGCTCCGGTTTCACCGGTAATGACGGTTAATCCTTTTTCGAATGAAATATCAAGAGAGTCGATAAGAGCATAATTCTCTATATATAATGATTTTAGCATATAAAATACTTAAATAGACAGTGTTTGAATTCCTTTTTGGCAATAAACAAAATTACATATTATTTTGGAGAAATGATTTGTTTTTGATTTCTTAAAAATCAATTACCTTAAACTCAGTACGGCGATTTATCTGATCGGCGATTTGCTGTTGCTCTACTGAAAGGAGTTGTATTAGCTCTTCTGTAAGTATATCGCCTTCATTAAGAAAATCATGTTTTGCAGCAAGTGAGGATGTTACTTCCTTTGGATCGCTTTTACCAACTGCTACTGCAATTATTCTTTCTTTGTCAAAACCTTTACTTATCAAATAATCTTTAACAGATTGAACACGTTTTTGTGAGAGATTAAAGTTGTATTCATCAGTTCCCCATCTGTCGGTATGTGCTTTTAATTCGATTTTAATTTTTGGATATTCATTTAACAAATCAAGCAACAGATTCAACTCTTCTTTCGACTCCTTTCTAAGGGTTGCACTATCGAAGTCATAAAAAACATTCTCCAAAACAACTGGCTTGTTGTGTGGAATCATTTCAAAGTCGACATATATTAATGTATCACTAACGTTAGAATCAATTTGAAGTGATTTCTTCTGATCTAGAAACCCCTTTGCAGTTGCCATCAAAAGATAATTATTATCAAACTTTGCTTCGAATTTGTATTCACCATTTTTATTAGTAATAAAACTTCTCTTCAAACCATCAGTTCCCACGACCAAAACGGTTGCTCCGGAGATGAAAACGTCTTCATGATCAACTACAAATCCTTCAACAGAAATGGTTGTCTTTGGAAATTCAAATGAATAGATGTGGTCGAATCCCCGTGCATCATTTCTATTTGAACTAAAAAAACCTCTCTCTTCATTTTTCTCGAAAGTTATTGCAAAATCATCGGCTGATGAGTTTATTGGAGGTTTAAGGTTTTCTATATGCCACTTTTTTGAATCATTCTGTATTTTTGCAACAAAAACATCAAGTCCACCCATTCCAGGGTGACCATCGGAAGAGAAATAGAGAGTTGTGTCGTTTCTCAGATAGGGAAACATCTCGTTGCCAGGGGTATTTATTTGGGGTCCAAGATTTTCAATTTGTATTGGTTTGAAATCGGATCCAATTTTTGCTCGCCAGATATCTTTACCTCCGTATCCTCCAGACATATCTGAAACGAAATAGAGATATTCTTGAGATAAAGAGATTGCAGGATGAGCAAATAACGACAATGTATCGTTTTTTACAATTTCTAATTCTTGCCCTAGACTCCACTTCCCGTTAATTTTTCTGGAAACATATATTTTTGGCGAGGTTTTCTGTGTGGGATCAGAACTACTGTATGTGTAGAACATAAATCTCCCGTTGCTGGAAACAGATGGCGTACCTTCATCAAATTGTGAATTTATTTCTGATGATACTCTTTGGGGGTTTTGCCATTGTCCTAATGCATTTTTCTCAGAAATGAATATATCATTGTATTTAATGCCGGTAATAGGACTGTCTGCATCGCCTAAAGCTTCTTTTCTTGATGATGTGAAATAAAGAGTTTTATCGCCATTGGCGAACATTGGACTAAACTCTCCACGAGTAGAATTGAAAAGTTCTGCGTATTTTACATTGCATACATTTAATGACTCTTCTTGCCAAACTAAGGAAAGAGCTGCACCCTTTATTCCATTTATTGCAAGAATGTTGTCTGGATTTATTTCTAAGAATCTGTTGTATGAATCTATTGCTTTGTTATAATCGCCCTCTTTGTGTAACATCTGAGCATATCTCAAGAATTTTAAACTGTCGGGGTAATCAAACCGAATTGCATTTCTGTATGCAGTTGCTGCAAGTGATGAACGGTTGAGATTTCTGTAAACTTCGCCCATTTCAAAAGCTATTACACCTCGAAGAGTAGTTTCGCTAGCTACGTTTTCTCTGTACAACTTTCTATATATTAAACTAGCAGCATGATAGTCCCCTTTTACATACAGATCTCTGGCATCACTAAGCCTGACCTGATTGCATGAGATTATAGCAAAAAGGCAAAAAATCAGATAGATATTTTTATCAAACTTCATTGATGCTCTGGGCGAAGCAGATCGTTTACAGTTTTCACTGGGTTGAAAGTTGAAACAGGAACTTCTACAAAAATGGTATTCCAATTACTCATTGCTCCATTCCATAGACCAGGCAGTTCGAGTGCTTTAAGATCTTTGCCGTTTTTGGACTTATATGATATAAAACCTGTGTTTGGATCTACAAACTTTGTCAAGTCGAATCTATTGTTCTGGTAATCTTTCAATCCACAAACAACATCCACCGGATTAAAATGTGTTCCATTTTTGAAGATATCCATTGTTTTAGTATCATTTGCATCAATTTGTGAACTCTCTAATATCTGTGGAGAAGCTGTTCCATCGTTATTTTTTACTATAAATGGTCCGCCACCCGGTTCACCTTGATTTTTAACCATACCACACACACGAAACGGTCTGTCTAGTTTATTCCTTAAATATCTCTTTAAATCATCTTCACTGGCAAATTCTGCTGTATGAATAATAGACAGATCTTTTCTTGTAAATGAAAGCATCTCCTTAAGATCATCAGTTGTGTAATTTGCTGAATCGAGCTTTCTTAAATAATCATGTGCTTTTTGCTGTGCTGTTACTAAAATACCTGCAAGCAGTTTCTTATAGTGAGCCTCACTTTTTTTCAATCTATCGGGTACAATATTATCTATATTTTTAATAAAAACTACTTCAGACTCTATATCGTTAAGATTTTGTATTAGCGCACCATGTCCGCCAGGACGGAAGAGAATTGATCCATCTTCTTCACGAAATGGCTCATTATTTAAATCTACAGCAATTGTATCTGTTGAAGATTTCTGAACACTAAATGAAACATGGAAATGTGCATCTAGTTTTATTTCATAGTTGAGTTTTCTGGCTGCAACCAATATTTCAAACATTTCTCTATGCTCATCAGATACAGTGAAGTGTATATTAACAGTATTGTCTGCATTTTTGGCATATAATGCACCTTCTGTTAAATGTTCACCTACCGGAGTACGATTACCTTCGGGATAGCTATGAAAAAGCAATAGACCTTTTGGCATGTTCCCATAATCCATTCCTTCACTAGATAGCAGAGCCTTCAAAATCTCTTTATATTTTCTTTCATTGCACAACTCTTCAACCGATTTACTGTACAATTTAATACAACTATTGTCTAATGAAGACACAAAAGGGAATTCATTTATACGATTAAAAAAGGCTATTACAAATTCGTTAGTGGGTATACTTTGATCTGAGTTGTAAAAAGAGAACAGATCTTTAAACATTCTACTTGCAGCACCCGATGCAGGCACAAATTTAGCAACGGTTTTCCCGCTTTTTAAATACTCATCCCATTTATGCTGGTAAAAAATCTCTTCTTTTTCATCCAATTTTAAAATACCATTACCTAACAGTGCAGCAGAAACAATTTCTAAGTATGGAAATCCCTTCTTAAAACACTCTAGTTGAGATTCAATTTGATCTCTTGAGATACCTTTTCGTTTTAACAAATCAAGATCCTGCTCTGTATACATAATAATTGAATTTATAAATTAATTACTGATTACTGCTAATCGTTTTTATAACCTTATACTACAGCACAAATATTTGTACCTCAAAGATAAATAATTCTTATTAAGAATATAAATATCGGCAAAAAAAACTTAATTATAGCACTTTCTGATTCAGTCATTATGTCAGTTTGCAGCAAATATGGATTTTTGGCACAACATTTGAAAACAAATGATTGTAAAGAAAACAGACTATAAAAAATTGAACAATTAATATATAACAAACTATGGGAAAAATAATCGGAATCGACTTAGGAACAACAAATTCTTGCGTATCCGTAATGGAAGGTAACGAGCCTGTTGTAATCCCTAACAACGAAGGTAAACGCACTACACCCTCTGTGGTTGCTTTTATGGATAACGGAGAGCGCAAAGTTGGTGATCCTGCAAAACGTCAGGCTATAACCAACCCCAGCAACACTGTTTCATCAATAAAAACATTCATGGGTGAAACTTTTGATCAAGTACAGAAAGAAATTGGTCGCGTACCTTATAAAGTAACCAGAGGAGAAAATAATACACCACGTGTTGACATAAACGGAACTCTATATACACCTCAGGAAATTTCGGCTATTGTTTTACAGAAAATGAAAAAAACAGCCGAGGATCACTTAGGACAGGAAGTTAAGGAGGCTGTTATTACTGTACCTGCATACTTTAGTGATGCACAGCGTCAAGCAACTAAAGAAGCAGGTGAGATTGCAGGTTTAACAGTTCGCAGAATTGTGAATGAACCAACTGCAGCGGCATTGGCATATGGACTGGACAAACAGCACAAGGATTCAAAGATTGCAGTTTTCGACCTTGGAGGCGGAACTTTCGATATATCGATACTTGAACTTGGAGATGGTGTTTTTGAAGTAAAATCTACAAATGGAGATACTCACCTTGGAGGTGACGACTTTGATCACCGAATTATTGACTGGCTTGCAGACGAGTTCCTTAATGACGAAGGAATTGATTTACGTAAAGATCCTATGGCCCTTCAGCGTCTTAAAGAAGCTGCAGAGAAAGCCAAGATTGAACTCTCTAGCGCAACAAGCACAGAGATAAATCTTCCATATATAATGCCGGTTAACGGTATTCCAAAACACCTTGTAAAAACTCTTTCACGCGCTAAGTTTGAGCAGTTGATTGATGATTTGTTACAAAAATGTAAGAATCCGATTATCACAGCAATGAAAGATGCGGGCTTGACTAATTCAGACATCGACGAAGTTATACTTGTAGGTGGTTCAACCAGAATACCTGCTGTTCAAAATCTTGTTGAATCTTTATTTGGTAAAAAACCACATAAAGGAGTAAACCCAGATGAGGTAGTTGCAATTGGTGCAGCAATTCAAGGTGCTGTACTTACAGGTGAAGTAAAAGATGTACTCCTGCTCGATGTTACTCCACTTTCTTTAGGCATTGAAACAATGGGTGGTATTATGACTAAGCTAATAGATGCCAACACAACAATACCTACCAGAAAAAGTGAAGTATTCTCTACTGCCTCAGACAATCAACCATCTGTACAGATCAATATACTTCAAGGTGAACGCTCTATGGCCAGGGACAACAAGCAGATTGGAGTATTTAATCTGGACGGAATTCCACCTGCACCAAGAGGTGTGCCACAAATTGAAGTAATTTTTGATATTGATGCAAACGGAATCCTTAATGTTACAGCAAAAGACAAAGCAACAGGAAAAGAACAGAAAATTCGTATTGAAGCATCTTCAGGTTTAAGTGACGAAGATATCAAACGAATGAAGGAAGAAGCTGCTGCAAATGCTGAAGCAGATAAAAAGGAGAAAGAAAAAATTGACAAACTTAATCATGCTGACTCTACAATTTTCCAAACTGAAAAACAGTTAAAGGATCTTGGAGATAAAATACCTGCTGATAAAAAAGCTCCTATTGAAGCAGCTCT
>CAYZHS010000023.1:0-8483 GCA_964478295.1 uncultured Proteiniphilum sp.
AATGTATTCTTATTGTATGTTTTAATTAATTAGAATGAGTCTACATAAGAACAGTTTCCTATCCCTATTGTTTGATAAAGCCCTCTTTTTATATTTTATTTAACTTTCTAAGTTAATCTGTTTCTACTTAGTCATATAAATATTTTCCCTATATTTCTTTTGAGATTAAAATATTCATATATCTTTGCTTTTACTTTCGTGATTTTTATAAACGGTTTATTGATAACAGTTAAAAACAAAAAAGGTTCTTAGTTATAATTAATAACAATATAGTATAAATGACAGGAGGGGTAAATAATGTTTTCTAAAACTTGTGAATATGGCATCAAAGCTGTCTTATATATAGCTTCACAGTCATTAGAGAACAAAAGAGTTAAAATCGGCGATATAGTACAAAACATAGATTCTCCGGAGGCATTTACTAGTAAAATTCTTGGAGTATTATCAAAAAATGAAATAGTTTACTCTCAAACTGGCCCTAATGGAGGATATGAAATTACTAAAGAAAGAATTCGAACAATTACTATAGCCGATATTATAAAAGCAATTGAGGGTAATGATTTTTTTGAAGGTTGTGTTTTAGGATTAAGTCATTGTAATCCAAAAGATCCTTGTCCAATGCACAACACTGTAGATTCATTAAGAAATAAAATGAAGCATGAATTGCAAGGCACAACAATTTATGATCTTGCAAAAGGTATAGAGAAAAAAGAAACAACACTTTCACGATAATTCAAAATATGGATAAATAACATAATACTATATTTTACGACATTTTTGTCTTAGATAAGATATTTACTCTTTTCTTTACATATGAATTCAAGTCGATAAAGATAGGTCTATTTTAATACTAACTTTTAATTAATGATTCAGTATGTCACGAAAAAAACTTTGGATAGCTTTGGGAGCAGTTATTTTGATATCATTTGCTGTGCTACTGTACTATGGAAATGAAATCTATCAACAAGCTCCTCCTGTACCCGAAAAGGTAGTGGATAAAACAGGGAATATATTGTTCACAGGACAAGATATTAAAGATGGTCAAAATGTTTGGCAAAGTATTGGTGGACAAGAAATAGGAAGCGTTTGGGGACATGGTGCTTATGTGGCACCAGACTGGACTGCCGACTATCTCCATATGGAAGCTCAATATTTATTAAATAAGTGGTCGCAGGAAGATCATGGTGTAATGTTTGAAACTCTCAGTAAAGATGAAAAAGCTGCAATGGAAAGCAGACTACAAACTTTCTTAAGAGTCAATACATATGATGAGACTACAAAAAGTTTGGTAATTGACAGAGAAAGGTACGAAGCATTTCTACACATTCATGAATATTATAGTAAACTATTTATGAATGACCCCGAATTAAGTAAACTGAGAGCAGATTACGCAATTGCAGAGAACACAATCAGAAGCGAGGAACGCATGGAGAAAATGTCTAAATTTTTCTTCTGGGCATCGTGGGCATGTGTTACAGAACGTCCTGGCTCTGATATAACATATACTCACAACTGGCCCCCCGACGAACAAATTGGCAACGTAGCAACCAGCGATCTGGTATTGTGGACAGGATTCAGTATCATAATGCTGCTTGTTGGTATTGGAATTATGATATTTGTTCAAGCACGTTCGAAAGAAGAGGAAATTCTAAAGCCGGTAGAAGATCCTTTGATGAATCAAGTAATAACGCCATCAATGTGGAGTGTAAAAAAATACTTCTGGGTTGTAAACCTCATGATTCTTGCTCAAATACTACTCGGTATATTAACTGCCCATTATGCTGTTGAGGGTGATGGCTTCTATGGCATTGATATTTCAAGATTTATTCCATACACCATAACCCGAACATGGCACTTGCAACTTGCAATATTCTGGATCGCTACATCATGGCTGGCAACAGGTCTTTATATTGCACCTTCACTTAGTGGAAGAGATCCAAAATATCAAAAAACCGGTGTAAATATTCTATTTGTAGCCCTACTTATTGTTGTTGCAGGTTCACTAATTGGACAATGGTTTGGTGTTATGCAAAGACTAAATCTAACAAACAACTTTTGGTTTGGTCATCAGGGATATGAGTATGTTGATCTGGGTAGATTCTGGCAACTACTTCTAGTGGTAGGACTATTTTTATGGCTTGCTCTGATGATACGTCCAATTATACCAATAATTAAAAAAGGAACTTCTGAGAAAGGATTACTTATTATGTTCCTGATATCATGTGCTGCAATAGCTCTGTTTTATGCGGCGGGACTCATGTGGGGCCAGACTACCAACCTAGCAATTGCTGAATACTGGCGTTGGTGGGTAGTGCATCTATGGGTAGAGGGATTCTTTGAAGTATTTGCAACTGTGGTTGCCGCATTTCTCTTTGTAAGACTAGGATTGTTAGGCATAAAATCGGCAACTAACAATGTTCTTTTTGCCACAATAATATTTTTGTCCGGAGGCATCCTGGGAACATTCCATCATCTCTATTTTACAGGTACACCAACTGGAGTTATGGCTGTAGGTGCTACTTTTAGTGCCCTTGAAGTTGTTCCTCTTGTAATAATAGGTTTTGAAGCATATCACAACTACCGTTTAAGTACGGCAACCCAGTGGATAAAAGATTATAAATGGCCTATATACTTTTTACTATCAGTAGCATTCTGGAACTTTCTAGGCGCAGGTATATTTGGATTCATTATTAATCCTCCTATCGCATTATACTATATGCAAGGTTTAAACACAACTCCAGTGCACGCTCACGCAGCTTTATTTGGAGTATACGGCATGCTTGGAATAGGTTTGATACTGTTTGTACTTCGGAGTATGTATAGAAAGCAGAAATGGAATAATAAACTTATCTCATTCACTTTCTGGACCCTTAATATTGGATTGATGCTTATGCTTATACTAAGTCTGTTACCAGTTGGTTTAATGCAAACTGTTGCGAGTGTTAAAGAGGGCATGTGGTTTGCACGCTCATCAGAATTTATGCAGCAACCCATAGTAAACATATTCAAATGGCTTCGCACTGTAGGTGACACCATATTTGCAGTTGGTAGCCTTACTCTCTTTTGGTTTGTATATCAACTTACAATAAAAAAGAAAAGAGAACCAAACGAAAGAGACAAAAATGAGAATTAAATAGCAAGAATCATGATTTACAAAAAACAAATCATGTTGAATTAATAATTAAATATTAGCTAAATGGAAATTAACAATCAAAGTATAATTGGTAACATAGTGGCAGAAAACTACAAAACTGCCTTAGTATTTAAAAAATATAAGATAGATTTCTGCTGTAATGGGAATCGTACAATAGCTGAAGCCACAAAAGATAAACAAATTAATGAAGCTGATCTATTAAATGAACTAAAAGAGATAGATAACGAAAAAAGTGTAGGTGATATCGATTTTAAAACTTTTCCGATTGACCTATTAGCAGATTATATCGAGAAAACCCATCATCGCTATATCGACTCTAAAATCCCTGAGATTACACCCTATTTGCAAAAAATAGCGAGAGTGCATGGAGACAATCATCCTGAACTACTTGAAGTGGAAAAATTATTTCAAGAGTCGGCCGGAGATCTTTCTGCACATCTAAGAAAAGAGGAGCTTATGCTATTCCCATACATTCGTCAACTAGTAAAAGCTCAAATAACAGGTGGAAAGAAACCTGTTACAAAAATGGGCGACCCGAAAGAGTATATAGCATTAATGGAAGACGACCACTCAACTGAAGGTGATAGATTTAGGTTAATAAGCGACCTGACAGACAATTACACCCCACCTACTGACGCTTGCAACACATACATAGTTACATTAAGTCTGCTGCAAGAGTTCGAGGAAGACTTGCATCGACATATCCATCTCGAGAATAATATTCTTTTTCCGAAATCGATAGAATTAACTGATTTGTTGTCTGAGTAGCGACAATCTTTATGTACTCATCAGTAATCAAGAGAGACTTTAAATTAGTCTCTCTTTTTCTTTTATTATAATAAGCTTTTTATCTTTGTAAAATAAAGAACATCACATGACTGTAATAATTGCTAACGGACGTTATCCAACTCACCCAATACCTCTTTCATTCATCGAAAGGGCAAATTATATTGTATGTTGCGATGGTGCTGCAAATGAGTTTATCGATATGGGAGGAAAACCCGATGCAATTGTGGGCGACTGCGACTCAATATCAGAAGAAAACAGAACTCGTTTTGCTGATATAATATTCACAAATAATGATCAGGAGACTAATGATTTAACTAAGTCGGTACAGTTCTGTGTAGAAAAAGGCAAAAAAGATATAGTAATAGTAGGCGGAACCGGTAAGCGTGAAGATCATACTTTAGGCAACATCTCTCTGCTTGCAGAATATCTTTGTTTTGCTAATATTGTAATGGTAACCAACTGGGGTGTTTTTACACCTATAAAAGCAAACAGACAATTTAAAAGCTATAAAGGTGAGAAAGTTTCAATCTTTTCAATAGATTCGGTTGAGATTACCACTCAAAATTTGAGATATCCGCTATCTAATAGAATTCTCACAAATTGGTGGGAAGGCTCATTAAACGAGTCCCTGGAAAATGACTTCACAATAAAAACAAAAGGAAGAGTTATAGTTTTTCAGGCCTTTACCAGTTAACCCATATCTCTTAATACCTCAAGCGACTTCAACTTTGGGAAGTCATAGAGGTGTAATCTATAATACTCAAGCAAATAGTTAATAATTACATTCCTATTCTCTCGTGAAAGCTTAAACCGATGCATATTGCTATAGTTAATACGATTTAAGTATTTCAAATAACTACTCTCTTCTTGTTTAAGATAATGTGTATGCGATGGAATATTTTGTCTGAATTCACCATTCAGTAAATCAAAAAACACACTAAACTCAGAGTTATCCCAATTAGGGTAAATACCTAAAAAGCGTGTAAGTCCAATCATAAATGTAATATGAAAGTTTGCAATGCCACTATGTGCAGCTTCAAGCGTCTCAATTGAGTTCTTAATATATTGATAAGTTATTTCGTTGTTATCCGATTCGCGAAGCACTCTAAACAAGAACTCAGACAAAAAAAACGCCAGCGACACCTTTGCCATATCTGTACAGACCTCATAAAGTGGAAATAGCCTCTCCACCTCCTTCAATTTTTGAATTTCTCTTTTAGGCAGATGCTCCACCTCCATTCTTAAAACCGAAAAAGGAAAAAAGAGAGAGTTTTTTATCTTTGCTTTTTTACTGTTTACTAATGGTAAAAGATATGAAGTAGTTCCAAAATCGGGAGTGTATATATGAGTAATTGCATAACGATCGCTATACCTTAATGTGCTTAGAACAATACCCTCTGTTTTATACAACATATCCCTTTTTGTATTTAATTGATTTGTCTTTCAAAAATATACAATCTTAATTTAGAATCAAAAGAAAGATAATTCACAACTAACAAAATCATAATTTATAAGAATATTAAGCAAAAAAAAGCCCCGAGTAAATCGGAGCATTTATTTCTTCTGACAGCTGAGTATTAATAAACTTTCTTTTTAATACGTGCAGCTTTACCACGTCTGCTGCGAAGATAATAAAGTTTTGTTCTTCTAACTTTACCTTCACTGTTAAGAACTATACTATCGATAAAAGGAGAGTTGATTGGAAAAATACGCTCAACACCAACGTTATCTGACATCTTTCTAACAGTAAATCTTTTGTTTTCGCCACTGCCTACAATTTTTATAACTACACCGCGATACTGCTGAATTCTCTCTTTATTTCCTTCAACAATACGATACGCTACGGTAATTGTATCACCGCTCTTAAATTTGGGGAATTCTTTCTTTTGACCAGCAAAAGCTTCTTCCGCTACTTTTATTAAGTCCATCTTTTTAAATGCTTTATGTTAATAATTAACCTGAGTAAAGCGCAATATAACGGAACTTCACCGACAGAGATTACGCAAAGCGGATGCAAAGATAGAAATAAATATTTAATTTTCAACACAAAACTTTATTTAACAGCTATTTCACTATTATTTTTTCACACACCTTGACACTATAGATAAAAAGGTGTATTTTTGAATAATAAATTAGTAGAACCTCAACAATTTTGCAGCCTCATGAACATCAAATTAATATGGGTTATCACATTAGCAATATCACTATTTTCATGTAAACCCCAGTACAATATTGTGGGTATGACCGGTGAAATTGTTGCAATAGATTCAACTTTCGACTCAAACCCTAACCCTGCACTTCAAAAGCTGGTACTATCATACAAAGCCCAGCTAGATAGTGAAATGAATATTCCAATAGGAACTTCAACAAGTTTAATGGAGTACAGGCGTCCGGAAAGCTTGCTGACTAACCTCACATCTGACGTTATGAAGGAGTATGGAGATGAACATATTTCAGAAGGTGCAGATATCGGTGTAATGAACGTTTTCGGACATCGTGCAACTATGCCCAAAGGCACTATCACAATAGGAAATCTATTTGAGATATATTCATTCGACAACTCAATCACATTTCTCAAACTCAAAGGAAGTGATTTAAATAAAATGTTTGATGCTTACGCTCGAATAGGTGGAGCAGGTATTTCATCTAACGTGAAATTAATTATTGAAGACAAAAAAGTAAAAAGTGTAACAATAGACAACAAACCGGTTGACAATAACAGAATATATAATATTGTTACACTCGACTATCTTGCCGAGGGCAACGACAATATGAGTGCTTTCCGCAATGCTGTTTCGGTAAATAATACTGGTGTAACCCTGCGCGATGTTATGATCGACTGGGTAAAAGAGCAAACCCGAATGGGAAAAGAGGTAGAGTCGTCTGTAGACGGCAGAATTGTAATAATAGAATAATAATCGATATAATGAATACTACACTAAAATATTATATAGTAACCCTGTTTTTCGCACTTAGCTTATCGGCATTTTCTCAAAAAGAACTTGTTATTCTGCACACAAACGATACCCATAGTAGAATTGAGCCTCTACCGGAAAACGACAGGTCTTTTCCAGACCAAGGGGGAGTAATACGCAGAGCCTCCTATATAGATCAGGTAAGAAAAGAGAATAAAAATGTACTATTATTCGATGCAGGAGATTTTCTTCAGGGAACACCCTATTTCAATCTCTTCAAAGGTGAAGTTGAGGTTAAAGCTATGAACCTGATGGGGTATGACGCAGTTACTCTTGGAAATCACGAGTTCGACTACGGATTAGAGGTACTTGAGCAAGTAGCTCGTTTAGCTAAGTTCCCTATTGTATCTTCAAATTACGACTTCTCAGAGACCGACCTTGATGGATTAATTAAACCCTATGTAATACTACGAAGAGGAGGAGTTAAAATAGGTGTTATTGGTATAAACATTCAGCCATACGGATTAATTGCTTCTAACAATTACAAAGGGGTAAGATATTTAGATCCAATTGAAACTGCAAACAGTATGGCCGAACTGCTTCGGAATAAATATAAATGCGATATGGTTATATGCATATCACACTTGGGTCACAACTCCGATTTGAATATGGCAGAGTTTACAAAAGGAATTGATATTATTCTTGGAGGACATAGTCACACATTTATGAAACAACCCACTATGCGTAAAAACATCGATGATAAAGATGTGTTGGTTTTCCAAACTAATGGCAGAGGTGTTTATGTTGGACGTATTGATGTTAAACTAGACAAGGTAAAATAATGAAAAAGAAACTTTTAACATACTCTATAATAAGCATACTAACAATATCCGTTTCTGCACAAGTAACCACAAATTTATACAAACAGGCAGATAAACATAAATTGAATTACTGGGTAGATTCAGTCTATAACACTATGTCTGTAGATGATAAAGTTGGACAGCTCTTCATGCCAATTGTTGAACCAAATAGTAGCTGGAAATCAAGAATTGCAGGCTATATTGAAAACTATAAGGTTGGGGGACTACTTTTTTCTAAAGGAACATTAGTACAACAAGCAGATATAACCAACTATGCTCAGGAAATTTCAAAAATACCTTTATTAATATCTCTAGACGGCGAATGGGGTTTATCTATGCGTCTTCAAGATGCTCCAAGGTACCCAAGAAACTTAGTTATTGGAGCAATTAGTGAAAACGAAACCGTTAAAAAATACGGAGAAGAGATAGCCAGACAATGTAAGGAAATGGGTATCCACATCAATTTTGCACCAGTAATTGATGTGAATAGCAACCCTAAAAATCCTGTTATCGGCACACGTGCTTATGGCGAAAATGCAAGTAACGTAGCAAATAAAGGTATAGCATATGCACAGGGACTCGAATCTAATGGAGTAATGGCAGTAGCTAAACATTTTCCGGGACATGGCGACACTTCTGAAGATTCACACTTAACACTACCTACAATTAATCATAACATCGACAGACTAAAGCAGGTAGAACTCCTGCCTTTTAAAGAATATATAAATGCTGGTCTATCTGGTATGATGATGGGGCACCTTAACT